>NZ_JBHMCY010000013.1:0-128561 GCF_042430725.1 Streptomyces cinereospinus
GCCGTGGGCCGGCGGGCGCCGTGGGCCGGCGGGCGCCGTGGGCCGGCGGGCGCCGTGGGCCGGCGGGCGCCGGTCGAGGTGCGGGTCGTGGGGCTGCGCGAACTCGCCGTCGAGATCGCGCCCGCCGGCACCAACGGCCTCCCCGGGCGGGCCCTGTCCGCCGCGCTCTCCGCGCTGACCTCTGCGGACGGGCCGATCGTCGGCACGCCGGTGTTCCCGGCGTCGTACCGCGGGCTGTTCACGTCCTTCGTCGACGTGCTGGAGCCGGACGCCCGGGCCGGCAGGCCGGCACCGGCCGCGGCGACCGGCGGCACCGCCCGCCGCTCGCTGGTGCTGGAGCACGCCATACGGCCGCTCTTCGCCTGTCTGAGGGCCGTCGTCGTCCCGACCGGCGTGTTCGCCGCCACGGAGGACTGGGGCGGCGAGGGGCTGGACGGGCGGATCGAGCGGGCGGCGGGGGAGCCGGCGGGCCTGCCGGCGGGGGCGCCCGCCGGCCCGCCGGCCGCCGCGGCGGACGCCGGCGTGGTGCCCTTCGGGGAACAGCCGGCCGACCTGCGCGGGGCCGGGTGAGAGGCCGGTAAGAGGATCGGCGGCCGTTCGCCCGCCCGGACGTGGCGCCGCCGCGCTTTGCCACACTGGACGAATGCCCCCGACTGTGCTGCTCGCCGAGGACGACCGCGCGATCCGTCACGCCCTGGAACGCGCCCTGACCCTGGAGGGCTACCGGGTCACCGCGGTCGCCGACGGCGCCGAGGCGCTGGCGCAGGCCCACCGCACCCCGCCGGACGTGCTGGTGCTGGACGTGATGATGCCGGAGAGGGACGGGCTCCAGGTCTGCCGGGAGCTGCGCGCGCAGGGCGACCGGACGCCGATCCTGATGCTGACGGCGCTGGTGGAGACGGCCGACCGGATCGCGGGGCTGGACGCGGGCGCCGACGACTACGTCGTGAAGCCGTTCGACGTGGAGGAGGTCTTCGCCCGGCTGCGGGCCCTGCTGCGGCGTACGGCGGCCGGACCCGCCGCCGTCGACGTACCGGAGCGGGCGCCGCTGCCCGAGCGGCGGATCGCGGCGGCGGGGCTGCGGATGGACCCGCGGGCGCGGCGGGCGTGGCGCGGGGCGCGGGAGCTGGAGCTGACGCGCACCGAGTTCGAGCTGCTGGAGCTGCTGGTGCGCAACGAGGGGATCGTGCTCGACCACTCCACGATCTACGACCGGATCTGGGGGTACGACTTCGGGCCGGGCTCGAAGAACCTCGCGGTGTACGTGGGCTACCTGCGCCGGAAGCTGGACGAGCCGGGGGCGCCGCAGCTGATCCACACCGTGCGCGGGGTGGGTTACGTGCTGCGGGAGGGCTGAGTGGGGCTGCTGCGGGGCGGGCCCGGTTCCCGGACGGGGGCCGGTGCCGGGATCGGCGCCGGGGGGCGGTGGCGGCCGCGGCTGGTGTCGTTGCGGACGACGTTCGCCGTGTCCTTCGCGACGGTGACCGCCGCCGTCACCGTGCTCGTCGGCATCCTGTCCTACAGCGCCGCCGCCCGGCTGGTCCGCGTCGACCAGCAGTCCGTCTTCGACGAGGTCGTGCGGGATCTGCGCGGCGAGGTCAGCGAGCGCCGTATGGTCCCGGAGGACTTCTCCTCCGCACCGGGGCACGAGTTCGTCCGGCCCGCCCGTACGGATGTGCAGGTGCTCGGCCCGGACGGCAGGGTCGTCTACCCGGGCAGCCCCGGGCTGCCGGTGACCGGCGCCGACCGGGCGGTCGCGAGGGCGGCCCGGGCCGGGGCGCTGGCCCAGCACCAGGACGTCGACGTCGGGGACGACGTGTACCGGGTCGCCACGGTCGCGCTGGGCGGCGGGCGGGGCGCGGTGCAGGTGGCGCAGGAGTCCAGCGACACCGAGGACCTGCTGCGGGCGCTTCAGCAGCGCACGCTGCTGCTGATGGCGGCGGTGGTGACCGGGGCGGGGCTGTTCGGGTGGTGGCTGGCGCGGCGGATCACCCGTCGGCTGGTGATCCTGACGTCGGCGGCGGAGGCGGTGGCCCGTACCCGGCGGCTCGGCATCGACGTGCCCGTGACCGGCAGCGACGAGGTGGGGCGGCTCGGCCGCGCGTTCGACCGGATGCTCGGCCGGCTCGCGCAGTCGGAGGAGGACCAGCGGCGTCTGGTGCAGGACGCGGGGCACGAGCTGCGGACGCCGCTGACCTCGCTGCGGACCAACATCTCGCTGTTGCGGCGGATCGAGGAGCTGCCGCCCGGGGCGCGGGACGAGCTGGTCGCCGACCTGGGCCAGGAGGCGCGCGAACTGACCGACCTGGTGAACGAGTTGGTCGACCTGGCGGCCGGGCAGTCGGACGCCGAGCCGCCCCGGCGGGTGGACGTCGCCGACCTCGCGGAGGACGTCGCGGGCCTGGCGCGGCGGCGGACCGGGCGGCGGATCGAGGTGCGCGCGAGCGGTGACACGACCACGGAGGGCAGGCCGGGGATGCTGAGCCGGGCCATGACCAACCTGGTGGAGAACGCGGCCAAGTTCGACGCCGACGGCACCGCCCCGATCGAGATCGTGGTGTCCGGCCCGGCCCGGCCGGGGGCGATCCGGGTGGAGGTCCACGACCGGGGCCCGGGGGTGGCGGACGCCGACCTGGTCCGCGTCTTCGACCGCTTCTACCGCGCGGCGGACGCCCGCTCCCTGCCGGGGTCGGGGCTGGGCCTGTCGATCGTCCGCGAGGTGGCACTGGCCCACGGCGGCGCGCCGTTCGCCTGGCGGCGGGAGGGCGGCGGGGTGGTCATGGGGTTCACGGTGGGCGGGGGTCCGGGGGCCGAGGGCTGAAGGGTGGCTGTCCGGTGCACGGTGGGGGAGGGTGATGGCTGTCCGGTGCGCGGTGATGGGGGAGGGTGATGGCTGTCCGGTGCACGGTGATGGGGGAGGGTGACGGCTGGCCGGTTCACAGCCGGGGAAAAGTGACGGCTGCCCGGTGCACGGTGGGGGAAGGGCGGCGGCTGGCCGGTTCACGGTGGGCCGGTGCGCGGGGACTGTGGACTGAACGGCGGCTGTCCGACTCGTGGTGGGCAGCGGCCCGGGAGCCGGGACTGAACGGCGGCTGCCCCCGGCGACCGCTCGCACGGACGCCGTGCGGTGACGGCACGTCAGCCGCTCGCCACGGCCGGGGCGTCACCCCTTCCGCCCCGCCCGCCCTTCCGGTTGCAGACCGGCAGACGCTGTAGCACCGTGGAAGACGAGGGCCCGGAGCCGCACTCCCCGTCCGCGCGCGGCCCGGCGGGCAGGCGGGACGGCGACACGGCGGCGGCCTCCCGGCCCCCGAATGGCCGATCCGTCAAGGACCCGATGCCCCGCCCGCCTTGGGCGAGGCCCGCGGCCCGGCGCGCCGTCGGCTTCCAGTGGTCACACATCGATGAGCAGGTGGTTCCATGTCCACGCGCATGTCACGCATGTCGCGCATGTCTCCCAGGTCGCGCGCCTTCGCGGTACTGGCTGCCGCGGCGATCGGCAGCCCGCTGCTGCTCGCCGCCCCGGCCCAGTCCGTCGAGATGGGCACGGTGACCTACTCCGGCAAGGTGAGCTGCGAGACCCGGTTCCCCGCGCCCAGTAAGGCCGTTCCCACCCAGGTCGCCCTCTCCAGCGGCGCGGCCGCGGACCGCAAGGCGACGGACATGGTCGACAACGACGGTCTGCGCACCGCCGATTACGGGCCGGTCGACATCGTCGTGCCGCTGGACTCCACCTTCCAGCTCAGGGTCGCGGTCACCTGCAAGGCTCCGGGCAAGAAGGCCGGCGTGTTCAACCGGCAGGTCGAGCAGAAGGCCCTCACCGACGAGGACGCGCTCAAGGTCGACCTGAAGTAGCGCGCGGTGTGAACGGTGCCCGCCCGTGAGGGAACTTACGGGCGGGCACCGGCCTGCGCCGTCAGGCGGGCGGCACGGCGGCGCCGGTCTCTCCGGTCACCGGGCACTCGGCGGACGGTGCCCGGTCTCTCCGGTCACCGGGCACTCGGCGGACGGTGCCCGGTCCCTCCGGTCACCGGGCGCCGTCCGCCGGGAAGGTGCGGTCCAGCACGCCGCGCACCGTCCTGATCTCCTGCTTCCACGCGTCGCCCGCCAGGACGGTGTGGTCCCAGGTGACGACGGGGTCGCCCCCGATCACGCAGTAGCCGTAGACATGGCCGGCGATGTCGTCCGTGAAGAGGTGGTCGAAGTGGAACGACCCCTCGAACGCCAGCCACGCGATGCCCTGGGCGTGCGCGGACGCCCTGCGCAGGCACTCGCGCAGGTAGGGGGCGAAGACCAGGTCGGTGTCCCGGAAGGTGAGGTCGTACTCCCAGACGGCCGCCTCCGCGCGCCCTCCCCCCGGCCCGGCGGACATCCGGTAGGCGTGCACCTCGTCCGGACGCATGCCGGCCTGGGCGAACTCCTGCGCGGCGAGGCGTGACTCGACGCCGCCCACCGTGAAGAGACCGAAGATCGCGGGACCGCTCCAGGTGACGGCTTCCTTGACGGAATTCACCACAGACCTCACTTCGTCAGGTTCTCGGCCTTGGGCATGACAGCAGTACTGATCTTCCCCGTGTGCAGGAACCGTCACCAAGGCTGTCGCCCGGCCCCCGCGCTGACACATACATCTGTCCGACTTTCCGCGATCCTCACGCCGACTCGACACGTTTCACCGTGGCCACTCGGTCAACTTCAGGCGTCTTTCCCATGGCCGAACGAGGTGGTCCGTTTCATGGGGTGTTCACCTCGGGTGCCGATCATCAACTCGCCCGGCATACGAACAAGTTGACGAATCGTCGTCGATGCGTCCGCAATGCCGGGGTGGTTGCTCGATTCAGCTGCTCAAGGCAAGGGACACGTATGAGATTGCTTTCCCGGGCGGTGGCCGCCGGTGTCACCGCCGGACTCGCCGTACTGGCGTACACGGCCGGTGCTCCCCGTGACACGGAGACCGCGGGGGTGCGCACGGTGGCCGGTGAGGCGCCGGGGTACGCGGTGGAGGACTTCGCGTACCCGCAGGCCGACAAGATCCTTCAGGAACGAGGGATCCTCCTCAAACGCGGAGACGGGCACATCGTCCTCGCCGACTGCGGCCCGGCCGGACTGCTGGAGGTGTGGGCACGCAGCCAGGACCGGATCTGCTTCCGGGTCACCGGCAACGAGGGCTACCTCAGCCTGGAGGTGCCCGCCGTCTACGCGGTCAAGGGCAACGCCTACCAGACCGAGGTCAGCATGACCGTCGACAACGAGGAGAAGACCTTCGAGGTCGACGAGAACGCCTGGACGCCGGTCGGGGAGAGCGCCGATCCGGACGGCCGCCAGCACATGCTCGTGGAGATCGTCACCACCAAGTAGCCGCCGGACAGGCCTTTTTCACGGACCGGCGGGCCGCCGCGCGGCCGGGTCCGTCCGAACCCGTCCCAAGGAACAGGAACATGCCCAGACCCCGTAACACCCGCCTGACCGCGCTCGCCGCGTTCAGCGCCGCCTGCACGGCGGTCCCGACGATGGTGTTCGCCACCCCGGCCCAGGCCGTGGTCGGCACGCCCGCGGCCGCCAACGCCCACCCCTTCACCGCGCGCCTGGACATAGGCGACGGCCGGCGCGCCTGCTCCGGCACGCTGGTCTTCGTCGACTGGCTGCTCACCGCCGCCAGCTGCTTCGCCGACAACCCCGCCGTGAGCCTGGAGGTGCCCGCGGGCGCGCCCGCGCTGCCGACCACCGCCACCGTCGGCCGCACCGACCTGACCGGCACCGCCGGGCAGGTGCGCAACGTCGTCCAGCTCGTGCCCCACCCCGACCAGGACCTCGTCCTGGCCAAGCTGGCCAGCCCGGTCCTCGGCATCACCCCCGTGGCGCTCAGCGCCGGCGCTCCCGCAGCCGGGGAGGAGCTGCGGGTCGCCGGATACGGTCGCACCGCGGACGAGTGGGCGCCGCTGCGCCTGCACACCGGCACCTTCACCGTGGACGCGGTGAACCCGACCGAGATCGGCATCACCGGCAAGGACGGCGCCGCCGTCTGCGCGGGCGACACCGGCGGTCCCGCCTTCCGCGAGGCCGGCGGGACCGTGCAGCTGGTCGGCGTCAACAGCCGTTCCTGGCAGGGCGGTTGCTTCGGCACGGACGAGACCGAGACCCGTACCGGCGCGATCGGCGTCCGCATCGACAAGGTGCGCAACTGGATCAACGCCAACGTCGGGCCGGTCTGCACGGCCACCGGCGCGCTCTACTCCGTCACCCCGGCCGGCAGCCTGCTGCGCCGGAACGTCAGCGACCCCGCCAACGGCACGGTCACCGTCCCCGAGTCCCTCACCGTCGACTCCGGCTGGAACCAGTACCCCCGCGTCCTGGCCGGCCCCGGCGCCGGCTTCTACGGCATCAAGTCCGACGGCGTCTACTTCAGCCACCGCGTCGCCTCCACCGGCGAGTGGGACATCCACCACCGGAAGATCAGCACCGGCCTCACCACGTATCAGCTGGCCGAGAACCACAACAAGATCAGCATCGACCGCACCGGCCACATCTGGCACGTCGACGGCGGCGGCGACCTGCGCTGGGTCCAGTACACCAGCGCCACCGACAGCTGGAACCCGGCCGGCAACAAGAAGATCGACTCCGGCTGGGGCCGGTACAGCCACATCGTCGCCACCGACGACGGCGTGCTGTACGGCGTCGACGCGGCCACCGGTCACCTGCTGCGCTCGCGCTACGACTTCGCGAGCGAGCGCTGGCTCCAGCGCCACACCACCGTCAGCTGGGCCGACTGGCGCGACTCCGAGGACATCACGTCCTTCGGCGGCGACGTGATCATGCGCGTCAAGGCCAACGGCGACGTGCGCCACTACCGCTTCCACGAGCCGTCCGGCAACTTCGACGGCGTCTACAACCTGCTCATCGGCTCCGGCACCCACTGGGCCGGCTACACCAGCGTGAGCGGCGCCCCGGACTCCTGCCGCCTGCGGGCCGACCACACGCCCGAGTCCCCGGCCGTCGCCGTCGACCCCACCAGCCCGGCCGACGTCATCCAGACGTCCACCGGTGAGCTGGAGTACGCCTACACCGACAGCGCGGGCCGCCTCGTGCACGGCCGGCAGACCAACCCGGCCGACCTCGGCACCCTCCAGTGGACGACCGGCCCGGACACCGAGAAGTTCTCCGGCGCGCCGCAGCTCGCCGAGCAGCCCGACGGGGCGGTGGCGCTGACCGCGCAGCGCCTCGACAGCCAGACGTGGTGGCGCCGGCACGGCGCGGGCAGCACCGCGTGGGGGAACTGGGTCAACCTGGCGGGCGCGATGCAGGGACGCCCGGTCACCGCCGAGCGGCCCGACGGCGTGCTGGTGCAGTTCGCCGTCGACGCCGAGGGCACGCCCTGGTACCGCGCCCAGCAGCGGCCCAACGTCGACTTCATGAGCTGGATCCGGCTCGACGGCGAGGGCTTCGCCGGACCGCTCACCGCCGTGACCGTCCGCGACGGCATCCAGCTCTTCGGCGCCGACACCACGGGCCGGCTGCGCACCGCGGCCTTCAGGGACGGCGCGGTCGGCCCCTGGACCGCCCTCGGCGACCAGAAGATCACCCACGCTCCGTCGGTGGTCGTCTACCCCGGCTACCGGCTCGGCGTCTACGCCCGCAGCGCCGGCGGCAAGGTCGTCGGCCTCGTGCAGCCGGGTGAGGGGACGGCGTTCCCCGCCGCCTGGACCCAGGTCGGCGACCTGACCGCGGCGGGCACCCCGTCCGCCGTGGTGAACCCGGTCACCGGCTTCACGCAGGTCGTCGCCCGGGCGGCGGACGGCACGGTCCACACCACCCGTGAGACCGTCCAGGGCGCCTTCGGCACGTGGCAGGCCTGGCAGCAGGCCGGCACCGAGCGGTCGGCCACCGATCCCACCGCGTTCACCTACACCACCGGTACGGGGTCCGGCTGGGCCTACGTCTACCGCACCGACGCCGACCAGGCCCGTGTGCGGCAGGGCGGTACCGGCGCGTGACCCGGTAGCGGCCGCACGGCCGGGCACCCGTCCCGGCCGTGCGGCCCGCACGGCCGCTATCGTCGCTGCGATCAGCCGAAGCGCGGAGCCCGCATGCACCAGATGGAACAGCCGGAACAGCCGGAACAGCCGGAACAGCCGGAACCCACGGCCCCCAGGGAACCCCGGGGACGGACGGGACGACCCGCCTCGCCGGGGGGACCGAAAGGCGGTGCCGTCGTCGCGTCCGGTCGCGGATGGCCGCGCTCCTGGCCGCTGCTCCTGCTCGCCGCCGCCGTCGTCCCCGGCGCGCTGCTGGTCGCGGCCGACCGCTGGGCGGACGCGCCGGCCGTGCAGGCCTGGCGGACGGTGTGCCTGGCCGTCACCGTGCAGGCACTGCCGTTCCTGCTGCTCGGCACCGCCCTGTCGGGCGCCATCGACGCCTTCGTACCGGCCCGGGTGTTCCAGCGGCTGCTGCCGAAGCGGCCCGCGCTCGCCGTGCCGGTCGCCGGTGCCGCCGGGGTCGTCCTGCCCGGCTGCGAGTGCGCGTCGGTGCCGGTCGCGAGCAGCCTGATCGGCCGGGGCGTCACCCCGGCCGCCGCGTTCGCGTTCCTGCTGTCGGCGCCCGCCGTCAACCCGATCGTGCTGACCGCCACGGCCGTGGCGTTCCCCGGCAGCCCGGAGATGGTGCTGGCCCGGCTGCTCGCCTCGCTCGTCACGGCGGTGGCGATGGGCTGGCTGTGGCTGGCACTGGGCCGCACGGAGTGGCTGAAACCGGCTCCCCGGCACACCGGCCACCACCCCGGCCACAGCCGCTGGCACGAGTTCCGGCGCGGCTTCCAGCACGACTTCCTGCACGCGGGCGGCTTCCTCGTCGTCGGCGCCATGGCCGCGGCCACGTTCAACGTCGCGGTCCCGCGCTCCGTACTGGACGCGTTCGCCGGCTCGCCGTGGCTGTCCGTGCTGTTCCTGGCCGCGCTCGCCGTCCTGCTCGCGGTCTGCTCGGAGGCCGACGCGTTCGTGGCGGCGTCGCTCACCGGGTTCTCGCCGGTCGCCCGGCTGACGTTCATGGTGGTCGGGCCGATGGTCGACGTGAAGCTGATCGCGTTGCAGGCGGGCACGTTCGGCCGGGCCTTCGCGATCCGCTTCTCCGCCGCCACCACCGTCGTGGCGATCCTGTCCAGCGCACTGATCGGAGCGGTCCTGCTGTGAAGCGCCCCTTCCAGGTCACCCTGCTCGCCCTCAGCGGCCTCGGCGTCCTGCACGCCTCCCTCGTCACCGACCTGTACCTGCGGTACGTGAAGGAGGGCATGCGCCCACTGCTGATCGGCTCCGGCCTGCTGCTGCTCGCCCTGGCGGGCGCGGAGGCGTGGTGGGGGAGGACGGAACAGGACGGGGACGGCCACCGGGATCACGCCGGGGGCGGTGAGGGGGACGGCCCTGGGCGTCACGCCGGGGGCGCGAGCGGGGACGGGGGCGGCCATCCGGATCACGCCGGGGACGGGGAAGGCCACGCGCCCGACGCCGGAAACGGCCACGACCACTCCCGCACCCCCAAGGTCGCCTGGCTCCTGTTCCTCCCGGCCCTCAGCCTGCTCTTCTACGCCCCACCGGCGCTCGGCGCCTTCACCGCCTCCCGGGAGACGCCCAAGGCCGTGGCGCAGGAGGAGCACTTCGACCCGCTGCCGACGGCCTCGCCCCTGCCGATGACGCTCACCGACTTCACCCAGCGGGTGCAGCAGGACCGCGAGCGGGCGATCCAGGGCCGTACGGTCCAGCTGACGGGGTTCGTCACACCGGCCCCCGGTGACGGCGACGGCTGGTACCTGACCCGGCTGATGCTCAGCTGCTGCGCGGCGGACGCCCAGTCGGTACGGGTCCGCGTCCACGGCATCCCGGCCCCGCCGGCCGACACCTGGGTCACCCTGACCGGGACCTGGCACCCGTCCGGCACCCTGGGCACCGAGTCGGCCGCCCCCGGGCTGGACGCCCACACCCTCAAGGAAATCCCGAAACCGACGAACGGCTACACGGACGCCCTGCCGCTGCCGCCGCCCTGACTGTCGGTTCGAGAACAGCAAGCCGTCTTTCCGCCCGCACCATCCCGTGCGCGGAGTACCGCCAGTGAGAGTCACCCCTTGCCGTTGACGTGACTTCCGTCATGTATCTCCGTAAACAGCGGTACGGCATCGACCTCGCCGGCCGAGCCGGTCCGCCGTGTCGGCCACCACCCCGGATGCTCACGCGTGGGTGGGGGACCGCCATCGGCCTGCTCGCCGGAAGGGACGTCGCCGAGCTCGACGCTCCAGCGGTCACACCGAGCCGGCTTCCGGGGGACGCGGCCGTCGAGGTCGATGCCAACGTGATGGTGACGCACAGCCAGGTCGGTGTGCGCCAGGCCGGCGCGGTGCTGTGCCTGCGGCATCCGCCCCGGTACCGGGAGCAGTTTCGCGTCTGGCCCAGGACAGCGAGTACCGAGTCCGGCACACACTGGCAGAAGCAGCGGCTCAGGCTGATTCCCAAGTGTCCGAATGCGCGAACGTGATGCTGGAACGTCTGGCCTGCGACCCTCGGCACAGCGTCCGCGTTGCAGCCGCCCCCCGGCCCCATGAGTGAAGGACTGCCCTCACACGGCGCGGACCATCACCGTGAGGACCGGTGAGGCCGGAGACGGCCGGCTCCGCCCTATGTCCTCGTACCCCCATGACGCGTACAGCGCCTGGACCTTCCCGTCCCCGGCGGCCGGATTGACCATGAGTGTGACGAAGGGTTCCTCGCGGGTGGCGAGGAGGGCGTCGTGGATGCGTCGGGCCGTGCCGGTCCCCCGCCAGGCCGGACGGACGCCGATCTCCTTCAGTGCCACGGCGGGGCGCTCGGTGTACCTCTCCGCCGGGGGCGGGCTGGTGCGCTGCCAGTAGCGGTCGCCGTGTTCGATGGTGTTGCCGTAGGCGTAGCCGACCGGATGTCCGCCCGCGTACGCGAGGACGGTCGCGAAGCCGGGTTCGGCGCCGTGCCGGTCCAGGCGCTCGCCGAACGCGGTGATCGCGTAGTTCGGCAGGTGCAGCAGCGGGGCACGCACGTTGGCGTACACGTCGAGGAGATCGGCGCGGACGGGATCCAAGATGGTGAACGTGCGCAGTTCGATGGCGGACGGCGTGGTCATGCGGCCGTCCTCCAGGCGGCGGTGTGCTCGGTCCAGGTCTGGACGATGGTCCCCGAGGCGGTGGCGCGCAGCGCGGCCCCGAACTCCTGCAGCATCCGCGAGACCCGGGCGTGCCGGGTGGCGGCGTCGGACGGGACCCGCATCGCGGTGGCCGTGGCGGTCTCGGCGGCACCCTGGGCGAGCTGGGAGTGGGCGAGCCGAGTGGTGGTGATGGCCCGGGACCGGACCATGTGGGGACGTAGAGCGGAGAGGCAACGGTGGGCGTGGTACTCGGCGGTCGGGTAGTCGCCGAGCGACAGGTACGCCGACAGGGCCAGGGAGTCCAGTTCGGCCTGGTCGTAGAAGGCGAGCATCCAGACAGGCCGGTGGTCGGCGGGGTCGGCGCGCAGCATGGCTTCCTGCGCCTGCTCCAAGGCCTGGCGGGCTCCGCTGCGGTCCTGAGCTGCGCCGTGGATGGCTGCCTGGCGGGCAAGTCCGAGCGACGCGAACAGAGGGTCTCTGCGGGTGACGTGGAGATTGCGGGCGACATCGTTGGCAGCGAAGGCGTCGGCGGACCGGCCCATGTGCCGGTACATGGTGCCCGCATGACTCCAGATGCGGAACTTGATCGCCTGGTCGCCGGACATCTCGGCGAGAGCCTGGGCCTCGCGCATGTGCGCTTCGGCGTCGTCGTAGCGTCGGCCGTCGATGGCGGCCCACATCGCTGAGGAACGGAAGGCCGCCGCGGAGGCGTAGAGGCTGCTGCGTACGCGTTGCGAGGCGCTGCCGGAGTTCTGAAGGTTCAGCGCCTCGTCCGCGAGCGCCGCGGCCCGCTGTTCGATATCGAGGTGTCCGCCGTGGCGGTGGTCGCTGGCGATGATTTCGGCGAAGCGCTCCTGCAGGCGCGTGACGTCGCTCATGCCGATGCGGCGTGGCACTGCGGTACCGGGCGCGGCCAGTGCTGAGGCGGCGGCCACTGCGATGCCGCCGACCAGGGTGCGGCGTTTCATGTCGGGATCCTCCTGCTGCGGTGTGGCTGGGGCTGACGGAGGTCGGCCCCGTGGCACGAACCCCAGGGCGACAGCGGGCAGGCCGCTGACGTCCTCGAGTGCTGTGCGCGTTGCCGACTTGGGCCAGGTGACCCGACCCGCCTTCCAGTCCCGGACCGATGAACCGTCGAGGCCGCCATGGCGCCCGGTCAGCCGCTCTAATGCCCTGTTCACAGCGTCGGCCAGGCGGTTGGAGCTGTAACCGTGTTCGGCCATCCACGCCTCAAGGACAGTGTTGCGCGTGGTGTCCATGCGCGCACGGTAGCGCTCGCGTCCCAGCGCTCGCCACGTAAACGGCAGGTCAAATCACCCTAGGTCTCTTCGTGGGGTGGCGACCTGATCGCCCTAACCGGAGCGCGTCTCCGTGGAGTTGGCTGGTTGCAGGCCGTCGGCGCGACCCTTCGTGCGGACGGCTGTTGACGGCCCGGCCTGCCCGTGGGGTGCTCCGACGGGGTGGGCGCGGGCGCCGAGACGACACGAAGGCTCTATCCCTATGACGAGTCTCAGTACGCCGGCTCAGGCCACAAGTGACGGCCGTTCCGCTTACAGTCAGACCTTCCTGTGCGAGCCGTCCGCGGCCGAGATCGGCCGCGAGCGCGTACGGGCCATCCTCACCATGTGGCGGCTCGACAACCTCGCAGAGCGTGCCACGCTGATCGTCACGGAGCTCATGGCGAATGCGGCCAGGCACACCCCGTGCCACGAGATCCGCCTGATCATCGGGAGACCGAGCGCGACCCTGGTCCGTGTCGGGATCGTGGACCGGGAACCGTTCCGCCTGCCGGCTCTCACTCAGGCTGGTGAAGCGGACGAGTCGGGCCGTGGACTGCTCCTTGTCGACGCGGTCGCCGACCGATGGGGCTACGACCTGCTCTGGTCAGGCAGACGTCCATACGCCAAAGAGGTCTGGGCCGAGCTTCGCACCAGGGGCGACGAGTGAGCCCCTCATCACGACGGAATCACGCCCCTGACAAACCTGCCCCGGCCTTACGCGACCCCGGCTCAGGGCCACACCAAGCAATACGGCTGATGCCCCGCCTCATGCAGCCGGTGGCTGAAGTCCTGCCACTCGTGCAGCAGTTGGTACACCTTGAACGCGTCCCGCGGCCCGCCCCGGTCCGGGACCGTCGACCAGATGAAGGCCGCCGCGCCCACCGCCTCCTCGCCGATGCCGCGCAGGGGGTCGACGACGGTCATGGGGAGCTTGACGACGGCGTAGTCGGGGTGCAGGACGACCAGTTCGAGCGGGGGGACCTTGTGCAGGGGGACGCCCTCGATGCCGGTCAGCACCATCGCGGCCATCATCTCCGGCTTGATCTTGGTGAACATGCCGTTCATGCCGAGTTCGTCGCCGCCGAGTTCCTCGGGGCGCATCGAGATCGGGACGCGGGCCGCGGTCGCGCCGTCCGGCGCGCCGAAGTACTTGTACGTCACCCCCACCCGACCACCATTCCTGCTCCCGGCCCGGAGTCGGTCCAGCCGCTCGGGCTCACTCGGCACACCCTGTGTCTGACGTGTTTCGGCCGTGTCCTCCGCGTCGCGCCGGTGCCTTCCCCGCCGGGCGCGTCGAGGACCCAGGTCATCAGTCCCCTCGCCCAGTCCGCCACCGCGATGCATATCTCCACCCGACTGCTTTTCTAGGACGCGTGGCCCCCGCCGCGCAACCCGATCATCGTGTCAGTGACCTCCCCCACGGCCGCACGCCGAAACGTACGTCGAAACACCTGTCCGCAGGATCTTCGCAGCCCCTGGAGGCCGCGCCCCACGGGAGCCGTGTGTATCGGGTCCCAGTTTCGCAGACGGAGCGGGGTGGAGGAGGATCGATCACGGGGTGCCGCGGCCTACCCTGAGGTAGTCACTGGCAACCGGAAGTCCGAGAAGTCCGAGAAGTCGGAGAAGTCGCAGGTCATGAGCGAACTGCCCTATTCATACGAAGCGCCTGTCTCGCAGGCTCTGTTCGACCGTGCGGCCGCCGTCACGCCCGGCGGCGTCAACTCGCCGGTGCGCGCCTTCCGCGCCGTGGGCGGCACGCCCCGGTTCATGGTGTCCGGCAGCGGGCCGTACCTGACCGACGCGGACGGGCGGGAGTACGTCGACCTGGTGTGCTCCTGGGGGCCCATGATCCTCGGGCACTCCCACCCGGAGGTGATCGCCGCCGTGCGGGAGGCGGTCGCGCGCGGTACGTCGTTCGGCACGCCCGGCGAGGGCGAGGTCGCGCTCGCCGAGGAGATCGTTGGCCGGATCGGGCCGGTCGAGCAGGTGCGGCTGGTCTCCAGCGGCACCGAGGCGACGATGTCCGCGATCCGGCTCGCCCGCGGTTTCACCGGGCGGTCCAAGGTGATCAAGTTCGCCGGGTGCTACCACGGGCACGTCGACGCGCTGCTCGCCGCCGCGGGCAGCGGCCTGGCGACGTTCGCGCTGCCGGACACCCCGGGCGTCACCGGCGCCCAGGCCGGCGACACCATCGTCCTGCCGTACAACGATCTGGAAGCCGTGCACGCCGCCTTCCACGCCCACCCCGGCGAGATCGCCTGCGTGATCACCGAGGCGTCCCCCGGCAACATGGGCGTCGTACCGCCGCTGCCCGGCTTCAACCAGGGGCTGAAGGACGCCTGCGCGCAGAACGGGGCGCTGTTCGTCTCCGACGAGGTGATGACCGGCTTCCGGACCAGCCGCTCCGGGTGGTTCGGCGTCGACGGCGTGGTCCCCGACCTGATGACCTTCGGCAAGGTGATGGGCGGCGGCTTCCCCGCCGCCGCGTTCGGCGGGCGCGCGGACGTCATGGCGCACCTCGCCCCGGCCGGCCCCGTCTACCAGGCCGGCACCCTCTCCGGGAACCCGGTCGCCACCGCCGCCGGCCTCGCCCAGCTGCGGCTCCTCGACGACGCGGCGTACGCCACGGTCGACGAGGTGTCGCGGCAGATCCAGGGGCTGGTCGGCGAGGCGCTCACCAAGGAGGGCGTCGCGCACACCGTGCAGAACGCCTCCAACATGTTCTCGGTGTTCTTCACCGACCGGGCCGTGCGCGACTACGAGGGCGCCAAGGCGCAGGCGTCGTACCGCTTCACCGCCTTCTTCCACGCCATGCTGGCGGGCGGCGTCTACCTGCCGCCGTCGGCCTTCGAGTCCTGGTTCGTGTCCACCGCGCACGACGAGCGCGCGGTGCAGCGGATCGCCGACGCCCTGCCGGCGGCGGCCCGCGCGGCGGCGGAGGCCACGGCATGAGCGCGCGGGACACCACCGTCGTCCACCTGATGCGGCACGGCGAGGTCGCCAACCCGGACGGGATCCTGTACGGGCGGCTGCCCGGGTACCACCTGTCCGAGCTGGGCCGGCAGATGGCCGACCGGGTCGCGGAGCACCTCGCCGGCCGCGACGTCGCCCACGTCGTGGCGTCCCCGCTGGAGCGGGCGCAGGAGACGGCCGCGCCGATCGCCAAGGCGCACGGGCTGGAGCCGGCGACCGACCCGCGGCTGATCGAGGCCGGCAACGTCTTCCAGGGCAAGACCTTCGGCGTGGGCGACGGGGCGCTGCGCAGCCCCGGCAACTGGCGGCACCTGGTCAACCCGTTCCGGCCGTCGTGGGGTGAGCCGTACGCCGCGCAGGTCATCCGGATGATGGGCGCGCTGGACGCGGCGAAGGACGCGGCGCGCGGGCACGAGGCGGTGCTGGTCAGCCACCAGCTGCCGATCTGGATCGTGCGGTCGTACGTCGAGAAGCGGCGGCTGTGGCACGACCCGCGCCGCCGGCAGTGCACGCTCGCGTCGCTGACCACCTTCACCTACGAGGGCGACCGGATCGTCTCCGTCGGGTACTCCGAGCCCGCGCGCGACCTCGTGCCGCCCCACCTCCTCGCGGGTGCCAAGCCGGTGAAGGGGAAGGACAAGGCCTTCGGGGCGTAGGCAGTCCCAGTGACGGCTTTCGTTGCAGTTGTTCCCGAATGCCGGCTTACGGGCGGAGCCTCCTCGTTCGCGGTGGCCTCCGACTGGGTGACCAGCACGGAGCGCGACGGACGGGGACGGCATGCGTCACCTCGGTCGACGGGGAGCGAGGGGGCCCGGCGCGGGGGCCGCGGCCGGCCCGGGGCTCACCGGACGCGGAACGCTCAGCTCCGCGGACGGGCCGGTCCGCGCACACGGTTCCGGCCGCGCCCCCGCGAGCGGCCCCGCGCCCACCGCCCGCCCGCCCGGCGGCGGCTCGACCGCCTTCACCGGCGGGCCGCCCCACCGGCCGCCCCGGTCCCGAGCCGCTGGAGCCGGGGCGGACCCCGCCGCGGTCCGGGCTGCGCCCGCTCGACGTGGGACAGGCCCCCGCGGAGGGCTGGAAGGGCTTCGTCCCGCCGCCCCCGGCCGGTGCCACCGGGACCCGGAACACCGCCTGAGATGCGCGTTCCGTCCCGCGAGGGGGGTGCGCAAGATCCCCAGAACGGGCATGCGAAACTTTTCACATGAGTGCCGCCCGTCGCGCCCGTAGCCGTACCGCCCTGCTCGCCGCCTCCGGCGCCGCCGCCGCCGCGCTGCTGCTGTCCGCGTGCACCTCCGGCGGCACGTCCGGGGGCGGCGGAGACACCAACTTCGTGGCCGGCTCGGACGGCATCGACACCGTCGAGAAGGGCGAGCGGACGGCCGCGCCCGACCTGTCCGGCAAGAGCCTCGACGGCGGGCAGCTCGACGTCGCCGACTACAAGGGCCAGGTCGTCGTGCTGAACGTGTGGGGCTCGTGGTGCGGACCGTGCCGGGCCGAGGCCAAGAACCTCGAAACGGTCTACCGGGACACCAAGGACCAGGGCGTCCAGTTCGTCGGCATCAACACGCGGGACACCAGCAACGGTCCCGCGCTCGCCTTCGAAAAGGAGTTCGGCGTCACCTACCCGAGCCTGTACGACCCCACCGGCCGGCTGATGCTCCGGTTCGCCAAGGGCACGCTCAACCCGCAGGCCATCCCCTCCACGCTCGTCATCGACCGGGACGGCAGGATCGCCGCGCGCACCCTCCAGCCGCTCAGCGAGGAGAAGGTGCGCGAGATGCTCGACCCGGTCCTCGCGGAGAAGTGACGTGACCGCAGTGACCGAGCTCGCCGCCACCGGGCTGAACGACACCGTGCGCAACGGAGCCCTGCTGCTCGCGCTGCCCGTCGCCCTGATCGGCGGCCTCGTCTCCTTCTTCTCCCCCTGCGTCCTGCCGCTCGTCCCCGGCTACCTGTCGTACGTCACCGGCGTCACCGGCACCGACCTGGCCGAGGCCCGGCGCGGGCGGATGGTCACCGGCGCCTCGCTCTTCGTCCTCGGCTTCACCGCCGTGTTCGTCTCCGGCGGGGCGCTGTTCGGCTACTTCGGCTCGACGCTGCTGGAGCACCAGGACACGCTGACGAAGGTGCTCGGCGTGCTCATGGTCCTCATGGGCGTGTTCTTCATGGGGCTGATGCCCTGGCTCACCCAGCGGGAGTTCCGCTTCCACACCCGGCCGGCGGCCGGGCTGGCCGGCGCCCCGCTGCTGGGCGCGCTGTTCGGCATCGGCTGGACGCCCTGCATCGGCCCGACCCTCGCCTCCGTGCTGGCGCTCTCCTCCAACCAGGCCAGCGCGGGACGCGGCGCGGTCCTCACCGTCGCCTACTGCCTCGGCCTCGGCGTGCCCTTCGTGCTCGCCGCGGTGGCCTTCCGCAAGGCCCTCGGCGCCTTCGGCTGGGTCAAGCGCCACTATGTGTGGGTGATGCGCATCGGCGGGATCATGATGATCGCGACCGGTGCGCTGCTGCTGACCGGCGCCTGGGACCGCCTGGTGCAGGAGATGCAGACCTGGTCCAACGGCTTCACTGTGGGGATCTGACCGATGAGCAAGACGACGACGAGCGCCGCCGAGAACCAGACCCCGGACCAGACCCGGGACCAGAGGCCGGACCAGACCCCGGACCAGGACCAGGACCAGGATCTCGGCGCGGCCGGCTCCCAGCTGTCCACCGCGCCCGCCGAGGAGGCACCGAACCTCCCGGCGCTCGGCGTCGTCGGCTGGGCCCGCTGGTTCTGGCGGCAGCTCACCTCCATGCGGGTGGCGCTGCTGCTGCTCCTGCTGCTGTCGCTGGCCGCCATCCCCGGCTCGCTGATCCCGCAGACCGGCGTCGACGCCACCCAGGTCGCCGACTTCCGCGAGCGGCACGAGACCCTCGCGCCGGTCTACGACAAGCTCGGCCTGTTCCACGTCTACAGCTCGGTGTGGTTCTCCGCGATCTACATCCTGCTGTTCGTCTCCCTGATCGGCTGCATCGTCCCGCGCACCTGGCAGTTCGCCGGCCAGCTGCGCGGCCGCCCGCCGGCCGCGCCGAAACGGCTGACCCGGCTGCCCGCCCACACCACCTGGCGCACCGCGGCCGAGCCCGAGCAGGTCCGCCGGGCCGCGCTCGCCCTGCTGAAGAAGCGCCGCTTCCGCGCCCATGTCTCCGGTGACGCGGTCGCCGCCGAGAAGGGCTATCTGCGGGAGGTCGGCAACCTCGCCTTCCACATCGCGCTGATCGTGATGCTGGTCGCCTTCGCCTGGGGCCAGCTGTTCAAGTCCGAGGGCAACAAGCTGATCCTGGAGGGCGACGGCTTCGCCAACACCCTCACCCAGTACGACGACTTCAAGTCCGGCAACCTCTTCACCCCGGACGACCTGGACCCGTTCAGCTTCACCCTGAAGGACTTCCACGGCACCTACGAGGCCACCGGCCCCAACCGGGGCACCCCGCGCACCTTCGAGGCGAGCGTCACCTACAGCGTCGGCGCCTACGGCCGGGACCGGACGAGCACGATCAAGGTCAACGAGCCGCTGGAGATCGACGGCTCCAAGGTCTACCTGGTCAGCCACGGCTACGCCCCGGTCGTCACCGTCCGGGACGGCAAGGGCGAGGTCGTGCTGGACAAGGAGGCCGTGCCGCTGCTGCCGCTGGACGCCAACGTCACCTCCTCCGGCGCGATCATGGTCCGGGACGGCTACCGCGACGCCCGGGGCGAGTGGGACCAGCTCGGCTTCAACGCCTTCTTCGTGCCGAGCTTCGCCGGCGAGGGCAACGGCACGATGCTCTCCCAGTTCCCGGCGCTGCTGAACCCGCGGCTCGCGCTCTCGGCGTACCACGGCGACCTGGGAGTCAACTCCGGCATCCCGCAGAGCGTGTACCAGCTGAACCAGAAGAACCTCACGGAGTTCAAGGACTCCGAGGGAGAGCTGTTCATGCGGCGGCTGGCGATCGGCGAGACCATGACGCTGCCGGACGGGGCCGGCTCGGTCACGTTCGAGGGCGTCAAGGAGTGGGCCGGCTTCCAGATCACCCGGCAGCCGGGCAGCGGCTGGGCGCTGGCCGGAGCCGTCGCCGCGATCCTGGGCCTGGCCGCCTCCCTGTTCGTCCAGCGCCGCCGCGTCTGGGTGCGCGCGGTGCGCGGCGCCGACGGCGTCACCGTCGTCGAGATGGCCGGCCTCGGCCGCAGCGAGTCCGCGAAGGTGCCGGAGGAGCTCGGCGACCTCGCCGGGGCGCTGTACGAGCGGGCGCCGGGCGCGCCCGGTCCCGACGACGACCATCCAGATTCGCCCGATCCCGACGTCGTACCTGCCGAAGGGGCTGAGAAGTGACTCTCGCCGCCGCGACCAATGAGAACCTCGCGGACCTCAGCAACACGCTGATCTACTCCGCGATGGCCGTCTACACCTTGGCCTTCTTCTCCTACACCGCCGAATGGATCTTCGGCAGCCGCAGCAAGGTCGGCCGCACCGCGGCCGCGCTCACCACCACCGCGAGAGGCGCGGCCCCGGCCGTCACCGTGCGCAGGGACGGCGGGACCGCCGTACTGGAGCGGCCGAAGGTCGTGGTCCGGGCCGCGGCCGGCAGCCGGGACGTGCCCGACGGGCCCGGGGCGCACGGGGGGACCGAGAAGGGCGACCTGTACGGGCGGATCGCCGTGTCCCTCACGGTGCTGGCGTTCCTCGTGCAGTTCGGCGGTGTGCTCAGCCGGGCCCTGTCGGTGCAGCGGGCGCCGTGGGGCAACATGTACGAGTTCAACATCACCTTCTCCACCGTCGCCGTCGGGGTGTACCTGACGCTGCTGGCGTTGAAGAAGGACGTCCGCTGGCTCGGCCTGCCGCTGGTCACCACCGTCCTGCTCGACCTCGGCCTGGCCGTCACCGTCCTGTACACCGCCAGCGACCAGCTGGTGCCCGCCCTGCACTCGTACTGGCTGTACATCCACGTCTCCACCGCGATCGTGTGCGGTGCCGTCTTCTACGTGGGCGCGGTCTCGGCGCTGCTCTACCTCTTCCGCGACTCCTACGAGAACAAGCTCGCGGGCGGCGGCACACCGGGGCGGTTCGCCGGTTCGGTGCTGGAGCGGCTGCCCGCCGCGGCCTCGCTCGACAAGTTCTCCTACCGGGTCAACGCCGCCGTCTTCCCGCTGTGGACGTTCACGATCATCGCGGGCGCGATCTGGGCGGGCGACGCGTGGGGCCGCTACTGGGGCTGGGACCCCAAGGAGACCTGGTCGTTCATCACCTGGGTCGCCTACGCCGGCTACCTGCACGCCCGTGCCACGGCCGGCTGGAAGGGCCGCAAGGCCGCCTACCTGGCGCTGATCGCGTTCGGATGCTGGCTGTTCAACTACTACGGCGTGAACATCTTCGTCTCCGGCAAGCACTCCTACGCCGACGTCGGCCTCGGCGCGCTCCGGTCCGCCGGCTTCTGACCCCTCGCACGACCGGCAAGGCCGGTTCCCGTGACGTGCGTCACGGGAACCGGCCTTCGTCGTGAGGACAGGCACAGAGACGTGGACACGAATCTGCGGAACCTGCGGCACCGCGTCCGTGCGGGGGACCAGGACGCCTTCGGCGAGCTCTTCGACGCCTACGCGCGCTCCGTCTACAACCACGCCTACCGGCTCACCGGCCAGTGGACGGTCGCCGAGGACGTCGTCTCGCTGACCTTCCTGGACGCCTGGCGGCTGCGCGGGCGGCTCGACGAGGAGGGCGGGTCGCTGCGTCCGTGGCTGCTCGGCATCGCCACCAACGTCACCCGGAACACCCACCGCGCCGCCCGGCGGCACGCGGCGGCGATGGCGCGGCTGCCCCGCGAGGAGGCGGTACGGGACTTCGCCGACGAGCTCGCCGGGCGGCTGGACGACGCCGCGCAACTGGCCGCCGTGCGGACCGCGCTGTCGAGGCTGCGGCGGGCCGAGCGGGAGGTGCTGGCGCTGTGCGTGTGGTCGGGGCTCGACTACCGGGCGGCGGCCGAGGCGCTGGGAGTGCCGGTGGGGACCGTGCGGTCGCGGTTGTCGCGGGCGCGGACGAAACTCGCGAAACAACTGGAACCCCCCCACGGTCACGGACAGACGAAAGGTGACCGCACCACCGCGGTCAGGCCCCTCAGGGAGGGAAACCGATGAACCAGCTCCCCGAACACGACCTTCCGCCGGGCCGTCACCGACTCCTCAAGGAGCATCTGTTGACCGAGATCCGGCGCACCGAGCAAGCCCCCGCCCGCCCCCGCGGCCGCTGGCTGCGCCCCGCGCTGGTCGCCGGCGCCGTGGCCGCCGGCACCGCGCTCATCCTCACCCTCACCACCCCGTCCGGCGACGCCGCCCCGCCGCCCTCGAAGGAGGCCGTGGCCCTGCTGGAGGACATCGCGCTGGCGGCGGAGCAGGCGGACGCGCCGGCCATCCGGGACGACCAGTTCGTGTACATCAGGAGCAAGGGCGGCTGGACCACGCACCTGGGCGACGATCAGCCGGCGCGGCTCCAGCCCGTCCACCAGCGGGAGGTCTGGCTGTCGGCGGACGGCTCGCAGCAGGACATGGTGCATGACCCCTACGCCCGCTCGGACCACGAGCTGCTGGAGAGGCAGACCCCCGGCATCCCGTCCAACACCAACTACCGGCACCTCCAGACGCTCCCCACCGACCCGTACGCGATGTACGCGTGGCTGAGCAGCGTCAGCAGCGGCGGCAGCAGCAAGGAGGATGCCACCTTCGTCCTCGTCGGCGACCTCGCCCGGGAGTCGCTGATGCCGCCGGCCCAGGCCGCCGCGCTCTACCGCGCCGCCGCGAGGATCCCCGGGGTCTTCGTCGTCGAGGACGCGGTCGACGCGGCCGGACGCCACGGTGTGGCGGTCGCCCGGATCGAAGGGGGGGAGCGGGTCGAGCTGATTTTCGACGAGGACACCAAGGAGTTCCTCGGCGAGCGGGCGGTGGCCGTCGAGGACCTGCCCTCGGGTTTCGAGGAGGGAACCGTGACGGGCCGCTTCGCCGTCCTGGAGCGGGCGGTCGTGGACCGGCGGGGCCAGCGACCGTAACCGCGTGCGGAACCCCTCGGCAGGGGTCAGGCTGGAGGCATGACCCCTGTGGGCGGATCCATAGAACAGGGCATCAGCCAGACCCACGGGACCACGCACATCCTGCACTTCCTGGTCCGGCTGCCGCGCCCCATGGACCAGGTCTGGCCCGCCGTCGCCACCGCCGACGGGCTCGCGGCCTGGTTCACCCCGGCCGATGTGCTCGAACCCCGCCTCGGCGGCGCGGTCACGCTGCGTGAGCTCGGGTCCGGGCGGATCACCGCCTGGGACGTCGACCGGGTCGCCGAGTACACGGTCGAGGGCGGCGGCCGGATCCGCTTCCACCTGGAGCGGGACGGGGAGCGGGGCAGCGCCGTGCGGTTCACGCACGAGTTCGAGGGGGAGCGGGAGTCGGAGCACCGCTGGCGCACTCGCTTCGAACGCCTGATCGCGTGGGAGGCGGGATCCTGACGACCGGTGCCGTCGGCGTCCAGCGCCTGCGGGCCGGGAGTATGAGGTGTGACACATCGACAGATCGATCGGTCAACTCCCGTGCTCCACCGGGGAGTAGGCCGGCTTGGGCAACGCGTGTCAGCTCCGGCACCGCGCCACGAGGTCACCGGCGCCGCCCGGCGCGGGGCCTCACGGGGTCTCCCAGACGGTCACCGCCAGCTGGAGGTGATCGGCGTCGGGGATGCCGGTCACCTGGAAGGAGCCGACGCGCCGGCCCTCCGTGGCGAAACAGGCCCGGTCGCCCACCCGGACGTCCAGCGCGTGGTCGCCGAGGCGGGTGTTGAGCAGCGCGACGCACTCCGCCCGCTCCGGCGGGGCCGCGCCCGGCCACGCGGCGATCGCCCAGGGGCCGTGCACCTCGCTGACACCGCGGATCTGGAGGTCGCCCATCGGCGCCCTGGCCGGCGGGACGGAGTCGAAGAACCAGCCCCGCACGCCCGCGGTGCCGTCCAGGACCACGGTGCCCTGCCAGCGGACGCGCGGCTCGGCGGGGAGCGCCGGGGCGGGCTCCGTCTCGGGTGCGGGCTCCGGCTCCGGTTCGGGTTCCGGTTCGGGGGCGGGCGCCGGTGCGGTGGTGCGGGGCGAGGGCGGGTCCGAGGCGGGCGGGGGCGACCCGGGCGCGGTGACCGGGTCCGACGGGCGGGCGCCGGCCGGGTCGGAGGCGGTCCAGGACGGGGACGGGGGCCCGGCCGCGGCCGGGACCCCAGGGCCGTCCGCGGTGCCGGCCAGCACCACCAGCAGGGTCGCCGCGGCCCCGATCAGGGCGGCGAGCACCGCCCCGGCGAACCCGATGACCGCCGCCTTCACCCCGGGATCCTGCTGCCCGTACCAGGCGGCGAACCGTGCCCGCCGGCCGGGCGGGGCGGGGGAGGGCGGCGGCGGGGCGGCCGGCGTGCGCGGGTTCGTCATCGGCCGTCTGCCCCCTGTCTCCGCCCGGCGGGGCGTCAACTGTACGGCGGCGGCGGCCGGTCGCGGGCCCGCTTGGGGTGACGCCGGCCGCGTCAGCCGTCGTCGCCGTCCTTCTTGCGGTCCTGCTCGTCCTCGGACAGCGACTTGAGGAACTCGGGGTTGTCGTCCGGCGCGACCCACTCGCGTCGCCGTCCGGCGGGGCCGGCCGGGTGGCGCCGCTTGCCGGCGATCAGCCAGCTGATGGAGCCGACGAGCGGGAACAGCAGCACCAGGATCGCCCACAGGGGCCGGGGGAGGTGCCGGATGTCCTTCTCGTCCGTGCTGATGCAGTCGATGAACGCGTACACGCTCAACGCCAGCGGTACGACGAACATCAGGATCCGGAGCATCGGCGGTCACCTCGTGGCACGTGGTCGGCGGCCGCCTGCGCGGCCCCCGTGACGGGGCCAGGGTAGCCCCTCGGGGATACTTGGCCCCATGGCTTACGACGATCTTCGCTCCCTGCTCAGGGCACTGGAGCGCGAGGGGGACCTGAAGCGCATCAAGGTGGAGGTCGACCCGTATCTGGAGGTCGGGGAGATCGTCGACCGGGTGCAGAAGGCGGGCGGGCCCGCGCTGCTCTTCGAGAAGGTGAAGGGGTCGTCGATGCCCCTCGCCATGAACGTGTTCGGCACCGACCGGCGGCTGCTGAAGGCGCTGGGGCTGACGTCCTACGCGGACATCAGCGACAAGATCGGCGGTCTGCTGAAGCCGGAGCTGCCGCACGGCTTCGTCGGGGTCCGGGAGGCCTTCGGCAAGCTCGGAGCGATGACGCACGTGCCGCCGAAGAAGGTGAAGGACGCCCCGGTGCAGGAGGTCGTCCTGCACGGCGACGACGTCGACCTGGAGCAGCTCCCCGCCCTGTTCACCTGGCCCAAGGACGGCGGCTCCTTCTTCAACCTGGGCCTGACCCACACCAAGCACCCCGAGACCGGCGTGCGCAACCTCGGCCTGTACCGCCTCCAGCGCCACGACAGGCGCACCATCGGCATGCACTGGCAGATCCACAAGGACAGCCGCAACCACTACCAGGTGGCGGCCCGGCGCGGGGAGCGGCTGCCGGTGGCGATCGCCTTCGGCTGCCCGCCCGCCGTGACGTACGCCTCCACCGCTCCGCTCCCCGGCGACATCGACGAGTACCTGTTCGCCGGGTTCATCGCGGGCAGGCGGATCGAGACGGTCGACTGCAAGACGGTGCCGTTGCAGGTGCCGGCGCAGGCGGAGGTCGTCATCGAGGGCTGGCTGGAGCCCGGCGAGATGCTCCCCGAGGGCCCGTTCGGCGACCACACCGGCTTCTACACGCCGCAGGAGCCGTTCCCCGCGCTGACGATCGACTGCGTGACGATGCGGAAGCGGCCGCTGCTCCAGTCGATCGTCGTGGGCCGGCCCCCGACGGAGGACGGACCGCTCGGCCGCGCGACGGAGCGTTTCTTCCTCCCGCTGCTGAAGATCATCGTGCCGGACATCGTGGACTACCACCTGCCCGAGGCGGGCGGCTTCCACAACTGCGCGATCGTCTCGATCGACAAGAAATACCCCAAGCACGCGCAGAAGGTCATGCACGCGATCTGGGGGGCGCACATGATGTCCCTCACCAAGCTGATCGTGGTGGTCGACTCCGACTGCGACGTGCACGACCTGCACGAGGTCGCCTGGCGGGCTCTCGGCAACACCGACTACGCCCGTGACCTGACCGTCGTCGAGGGCCCCGTCGACCATCTCGACCACGCGTCCTACCAGCAGTTCTGGGGCGGCAAGGCGGGCATCGACGCCACGCGGAAGTGGCCCGAGGAGGGCTACACCCGCGACGGCGGCTGGCCGGACATGGTGGAGTCCGACCCGCGCACGGCGGCGACGGTGGACCGCCGGTGGAAGGAGTACGGCCTGTGAGCAGCGCCTCCGCAGCGATCCCCCAGCCGGGCCGCACCAAGGCGTTCCTGCGTCTGGTGATGATCGAGCACTCGGTCTTCGCGCTGCCCTTCGCCTACATCGCGGCGCTGACGGCGATGTTCCAGCTGGACCGGAACATCCACTGGGGACGGCTGCTGCTCGTCACCGTCTGCATGGTCGGCCTGCGCACCTTCGCCATGGCCGTCAACCGGATCATCGACCGCGAGATCGACGCGAGGAACCCGCGCACCGCGCACCGCGAGCTGGTGACCGGCGCGATGTCGGTGCGGCACGCCTGGACCGGCGCGCTGGTCGCGGTGGTGGTCTTCCTCGGCTCGGCGGCCCTGCTCAACCCGCTCTGCCTCGCCCTGGCCCCGGTCGCCGTCGTCCCGATGGTCGTCTACCCCTACGGCAAGCGGTTCACGGACTTCCCGCAGGCCATCCTCGGCCTGGCCCAGGCGATCGGCCCGGTCGGCGGCTGGCTGGCGATCACGGGGGAGTGGTCCTGGGACGCGGTGATCCTCGGACTCGCCGTCGGCATCTGGATCGGCGGCTTCGACCTGGTCTACGCCTGCCAGGACGTCGAGACCGACCGCGAGACCGGCGTGCGCTCCGTCCCGGCCCGGTTCGGGGTCCCGGCGGCGATCCGGGGTGCCCGCGGCTGCCACGCCGTGACGACGGCCCTGTTCGTCTGGTACGCCCTGGTCACGGACGCGGGCGCGTTCTTCTGGCTCGGCCTGCTGATCGTCGCCGGCGCGTTCGTCTACGAGCACACCATCGTCCGTCCCCACGACCTCTCCCGCCTGAACCGCGCGTTCTTCAGCGTCAACGGCTTCATCGGGATCGCCCTGTTCGTGTGCGCGTTGCTGGATCTTCTGGTGCGGGGTCTGACGGTCTGACCACGGTGCGGCCTGCCATCGAGGGCAGGAACCCGGGGAGGCCGCCGTGACCGTCCCGGGCATCGACCGCCTGCACTCGCAGCTCAGCAGGCTGGAGGACATGGTCCCCGGCTGTCTGACGGAGATTGCCGAGGGCAGCATGGTGATGAACCCGGTCAGGGCGTTCCACGGAGGACCGTCCAGCGGCTGTGGTCCGTCGTCGAAGGCCAGTTGCCGCCCGGCTGGGCCCTGGTGGGCGACGTCGCGTTCCCCTTCGACGACGCCAATGAGTTCTGCCCCGGCCTGGCTGTCATTCCAGCCGAGGCGGAGGCCGTGAACCGCGCCGCGTACCCGGCCGGCCTGATCGAGTTCGTGGCCGAGGTGGTGTCCCCGGAAAGCGTCCGCCGCGACTACGAGCTCAAGCCCCGCTGGTACGCCTCCCGCGGCATCGCCAACCACCTGGTGTCCGATCCGCTGCGGGGTCACGTCGTGACGATGTGGAATCCCGGCCCCGACGGCTATCGCGGCCGGGACCTCATCCCGTACGGGCCCGGCCTCTGCGTGGTGGACACCCCGCTGGGGAAGCTGACGCTTCCCACCGCGCGGCTTCCCGTCGATCCCGAGGCGGCCGACCCGTCCTGAGGTCCGCTGCGCGCACCGGTACGCTCAAGATGTGAACGCAGGGGAATCGCAGCGCGTGCCTTGGATCGTGGGGGTGTCCGGAGCGTCCGGGACGCCGTACGCCGCTGCCGTGCTGCGGGCCCTGCTGGACGCCGGGGAGAGCGTCGACCTCGTCGTCAGCCGGGCCTCGCGGCTGACCCTGCTCGACGAGACCGGGCTCGCCTTCCGGGACGCGCACTGGCGGGACGACCTGCGGACCTGGCTGGCCAGGGGGGCCGACGGCAAGCCGGACACCTTCCAGGTGCGGCTCGACGGCGTGCGGCACTGGAGCGCGGGCGACCTGGCCGCCGGCCCGTCCTCGGGGTCGTACCCCGCCCGGGGGATGCTGATCGTGCCCGCGTCGACCGCCTGCGTGGCCGGAGTCGCCCTCGGTCTCTCCAAGGACCTGCTCCAGCGGGCCGCGAGCGTCACCCTCAAGGAGGGGCGCACGCTCGTCGTCGCCGTGCGGGAGGCACCGCTGAACGGGCAGACGCTGCGCCACCTCGTCGCCCTGGACGACGCCGGGGCGAGCGTCGTCCCCGCCTCGCCCGCCTTCTACGCGGGCGCCACCCACATCCAGGACCTGGTCGACTTCGTCGCCGGACGGGTCCTCGACGCGGCCGGTGTCCCCCATACGCTCTACCGCCGCTGGGAAGGGGAACTCGGCGGCGGCTCACGCGGCGACTGACCCTCCCCACGCTCATATCCCGGATCTCTCTCAGCGGAAGGCTCGAAACTCATGGACGCGGTGGACAGGCAGCTCATCCAGGCCCTGAGGGAGAACGGCCGGGCCTCCTACGCCGAGCTGGGGCGCCTCGTCGGCCTGTCCGGCCCCAGCGTCACCGACCGCATCAACCGGCTGGAGGCGGCCGGTGTCATCACCGGCTACCGCGCCACCGTGAACTCCGCCTCCCTCGGCCTCGGCGTCACGGCCCTGATCGGCATCTCCCTCTCCGACGCGGCCGACCACGAGGACGTGGCCCAGCGGCTGCGGGACCTGCCGGAGATCGAGGACTGCTGGTTCATCGCCGGTGACGACTCCTACATGCTCAAGGTGCGGGCGGCCGACGTGGACGGACTGGAGAGGATCATCCGCCGGCTGAGCGGGACCAAGGGCGTCTCCCGGACCCGTACCACCATCGTGCTGTCCACGAAGTGGGAGAACCGGGTGGGCGAACTGCCGGACGAGGTGCAGGCGTAGGTTGTCCGACAGCTGTCACAGAAAGGCGGAACGCATGGACGTCGGGCTCAAGCGCGAGCTGGAGGAGAAGGTCCGCTCCGGTGAGCGGCTGACCCGCGAGGACGGCATCGCGCTGTACGCGTCGGACGACCTGGCCTGGCTCGGCGGGCTCGCCCACGAGGTGCGCACGCGCAAGAACGGCGACGTGGTCCACTTCAACGTCAACCGCCACCTCAACATGACCAACGTCTGTACGGCCTCCTGCGCGTACTGCTCCTTCCAGCGCAAGCCGGGCGAGAAGGACGCGTACACCATGCGCATCGAGGAGGCCGTCAGGCTGGCCAAGGCGATGGAGGCGGACAACCTCACCGAGCTGCACATCGTCAACGGCCTGCACCCGAACCTGCCGTGGCGGTACTACCCGCGCTCCCTGCGCGAGCTGAAGGCCGCCCTGCCGGACGTCTCGCTGAAGGCGTTCACGGCGACCGAGATCCACCACTTCGAGACCATCTCCGGCCTGTCGGCGTCGGAGATCCTCGACGAGCTGATCGACGCCGGTCTGGAGTCGCTCACCGGCGGCGGCGCCGAGATCTTCGACTGGGAGGTGCGCCGGCACATCGTGGACCACCGCACCCACTGGGAGGACTGGTCCCGCATCCACCGGCTGGCGCACGAGAAGGGGCTCAAGACCCCGTGCACCATGCTCTACGGCCACATCGAGGAGCCCCGGCACCGCGTCGACCACGTGCTGCGGCTGCGCGGACTCCAGGACGAGACCGGCGGTTTCCAGGTCTTCATCCCGCTGCGCTACCAGCACGACTTCGTCGACGTGCAGGACGGCAAGGTCCGCAACCGCCTCCAGGCCCGGACCGCCATGGCCACCCCGGCCGAGGCGCTGAAGACCTTCGCGGTCTCGCGGCTGCTCTTCGACAACGTCCCGCACGTCAAGGTCTTCTGGGTGATGCACGGCGTGCAGACCGCGCAGCTCGCGCTCCAGCACGGCGCCGACGACATGGACGGCTCGGTGGTCGAGTACAAGATCACGCACGACGCGGACCACTACGGCACGCCGAACAAGCTGACCCGGGACGACCTGCTGGACCTCATCCGGGACGCGGGGTTCCGGCCGGTGGAGCGCAACACGCGGTACGAGGTCATCCGGGAGTTCGAGGGGCCGGACGCGGGGCGGCGGGAGGCTCCGCAGCCGATGCGGGTGTGAGGGACCTGCCGTCCTGCGGGCGCGGGCGAGGGCCGGTCGGCCCCACGCGGCGGAGTCCCGCGCCCCTGAGGGCGGTCCTCGCGACGGCGTGAGCACCGCGCCCGAGGACCGGTACCCCGCCGGACCCTCCGTGCCGGGCGGTGCGGATCTCGCCTCCCCGCGCGAGGCGGCCGGCGCCTGCCGGTGGTGCCTCCTGCACCGGGACGCCACGCGGACCGTGTCCGGGGCCGGGGACGCGGACGCCCGGGCGTGCTCGTCGGGGAGCAGCCTGGCGGCCAGGAGGTCCGGCGGGGCAGGCCCTTCGTCGGTCCGGCCGGGAAGCTGCCCGACCGGGCGCTCGCGGAGGTGGGGGTCGACCCCGGCGAGGCGTACGTCACCCACGCGGTGAAAGCGCTGCACGTCCACCCGGGCCGGGCCCGGCGAGCGGCACATCCACGAGGCGCCCGGCCTGCGCGGGACGACCGCGTGCGGTCCGTGGCCCGCCGCCGAGCCGGCCCTCGTCCGGCCGGAGCTGATCGTGGTGCTGGGCGCCACCGCGGGCACGGCGCTGCTGGGCTCGCCGTTCCGGGTGACTCAGGTGCGGGGGACCGTGCTGGAGGAGCGGATCCACGGGCGGCCCGGGCGGCCGGTGCCCACCGTGCACCCGTCGTCGGTGCTGCGCGCGGACGACCGGGAGGCGGCGTACCGGGGGCTGGTCTCCGACCGGGAGGTGGCGGCGCGGATCGTGGCCCGACGTAGCCGTCGGTAATAGCTAGGATGGCTGAGTGGCTCTTACTTTCATGCTCGACCCCGCCGTGGACCGCCCCCTGCGCGACGGCCTGCTCGACCTCTGGACGGACGTCTCCGACGCCGGCGGCGCGGTCGGCTTCGTCCCGCCCGTGACGCGCGAAGCCGTCCGCGCCGGACTGGTGAAGCACCTGGTGGCGATGGCCGAGGGACGCAGCCGGCTGCTCGCCGGGTTCGACGGGGACGGCCGGGTCGCCGCGGCCGCGTTCCTCACGCTCAACACGCACCCGCTGATGACCCACTGGCTGTGGCTCTACACGGTGATGGTGCACCCGCGCCACCAGGGCAGGGGCCACGGCCGGGACCTGCTGGCCGCCGCGGCGGACGCGGCCCGCGGCATCGAGGGCATCGAGGCGATCCGGCTGACCTGCCGGGGCGGGCTGGGTCTCGAACACTTCTACGCGTCCTGCGGCTACAAGGAGGTCGGCCGCGTCCCCGCCGCGATCCGGGTCGCGCCCGGCGACGACCGGGACGACGTGATCATGCTGCTGCCGCTGGGCTGACCCCGGCCGGCCGACCCCCTGCCGAGATCGCCGCCCCGGCGTGCTTCACTGGACGGTGCCCTTTGGGTGGTTCTGGCCGTTCGACACGGAAGAGTGGATGGAGATGCTCCGCTACACGCTGATGCGCCTCGGGATCTTCGTGGGTTGCCTCGTGGCCGTCTGGGGTCTCGTCTACTCCGGGGTCGCCCCGCGCGGACTCGGCGACTCCAACGGCGTCTGGGTCGTGCTGCTCGCGCTCGTCGTCTCGGCGCCGATCAGCTTCGTGGTGCTGCGCAAGGAGCGGGACCGGGCGTCCGCGCAGATCGTGCGGAAGGCCGAAAGCCTCAAGGCCAACTTCGAGGCCAACCGCTCCCAGGAGGACTCCGCCGACGACGCGGCGCGGGCGCAGGAGCAGGCTTCGTAAGGCCTTGTCTGGTTTTCCCCTATCAAAGTGAGGCTTTGGGGTTCTCAAACTTCAGGTGTTACGGTTTCTGGCATGAAGCCAGCAGTCGTGTCCGCCGACGCGCCGCGCAGCGTTCCGCTCGTGGCGCGTCGGCACGTGGACCTCTGCCGGTGCGCGTCCGCGAACTGTCGCGGCTGACGTCTCCGTCGCCCCCCCCCGCGCACCCATTCCTTCTCTTACGGAGCATGTCCGTGTCCGCGAACACGAAGTCCTTCCCGCTGCCCTCCAGGCTGCCCTTCAAGACGCCCTTCTGGGCCCAGATCCTGCTCGGCCTCGTCCTCGGCGTGCTGCTCGGCTGGGTGGCCAGGAGCCAGGACGTCTCCTGGCTCGTCACCGCGCTGGAGAAGATCGGCGACACCTTCATAGGCCTGCTGAAGCTCGCCGTCGCCCCGCTCGTCTTCTTCGCGATCCTGGTCTCGATCACCAACCTGCGGAAGGTCAACAACGCGGCCCGCCTGGCCTCCCGCACCCTCCTGTGGTTCATGGTCACCTCGCTGGTCGCGGTGGCCGTGGGCCTCGCCATCGGCCTGGTCACCAACCCCGGCGCCGGCACCGGCCTCACCCCCAAGGACGGCGAGCTGCCCGAGAAGACCGGCTCCTGGATCGACTTCCTGACCGGCATCGTGCCGACCGACGTGATCACGCCGTTCACCGAGCTGAACGTGCTCCAGATCGTCTTCATGGCCGCCGTCGCCGGGATCGCCGCCCTCCAGCTCGGCGAGAAGGCCCAGCCCGTCCTCACCCTGAGCGAGTCCGTCCTCGAACTCCTGCAGAAGGCCCTGTGGTGGGTCATCCGGCTCGCCCCGCTCGGCACCGTCGGTCTCATCGGCACCGCCGTCGCCACCTACGGCTGGGACCTGATCGGCCAGTACGCCACCTTCACCGCCGACATCTACGCCGGCTGCGCGATCGTGCTGTTCGTGGTCTACCCGGCGCTGCTCGCCACCGTCGCCAAGGCCAGCCCGCTGCGGTTCTTCAAGGGCGCCTGGCCGGCCATCCAGCTGGCCTTCGTCTCCCGCTCGTCCGTGGGCACCATGCCGCTCACCCAGAAGGTCACCGAGCGGCTCGGGGTGCCGCGCGAGTACGCGTCCTTCGCGGTGCCGTTCGGCGCGACGACCAAGATGGACGGCTGCGCCGCGATCTACCCCGCCATCGCCGCGATCTTCGTCGCGCAGATCTTCGACATCCGGCTCGGCGTCGGCGACTACCTGCTGATCGCCTTCGTCTCGGTGGTCGGCTCGGCCGCCACGGCCGGTCTCACGGGCGCGACGGTCATGCTGACGCTCACCCTCTCCACGCTCGGCCTGCCGATGGAGGGCGTCGGCCTGCTGCTCGCCATCGACCCGATCCTGGACATGATGCGCACCGCAACCAATGTCGCCGGGCAGGCGCTGGTGCCGGTGATCGTCTCGGCCCGGGAGGGCCTGCTCGACCGGGAGGCCTACGACAACGCGGGCAGCTCGCCGGTGGAGGAGCGGGAGAAGGTGGCCGTCGCCGCCTGACCGGTGCCGTCCTGACGCCTGCCGCGCGGACCGTACGCTGAACCGCATGGGTGCCGTGAAGACCAAGCGGATGCCGCGTGGGGTCCGTGAGCAGCAGATGCCGGACGCCGCCGTCCGGATCTTCGGGCAGCGCGGGTACATCGCGGCGTCGACGGACGACATCGCCGAACTGGCCGGTGTGTCGAAGCCGTTGGTGCACCTCTGCCTCAGCTCCAGGGACGACCTGTTCACGGCCTGCATCCGGCGTGAGGCCCAGGCGCTCTTCGCCGCCGTCCGGGACGGTGTCCGGGGCGGCCTGCCGCCCGGCCGCCGGCTGTGGGACGGGCTGCTGGCGTTTCTTCACCCACACCGCCCGGCACCCCGACGGGTGGTCCGTGCTGCGCCTCCAGGCGCGCACCCACGGTGAGGCGTTCGCCGCCGAGGTCACCGCGGTGCGGGCGGACGTCGTCGCGTTCGTCACCCGGCTGATCGCCGAGGCCGCCCGCGAGGCCCTGCGGGCCCCCGGCCGCGTGCCGGCGGAGGGCACCGCAAAGGACGCGCGCCTGTCCGAGGCGGAGGCCGCCGGTCTCGCCGAGGCCCTGGCCGGCGCCGCGGAGTCGCTCGCCGGCTGGGCCAACGCCACCCCGCACGTGACGGCCCGGCAGGCGGCGGCGACCGTGATGAACTGCGCCTGGGCCGGGCTCGGCGAACTCCTGGCCGGCCGCCCCTGGTCACCGCCGGGCGCGTGACGCGAGCGGGTGCACGGCCCCGCTGACGTGCGGCCGGTCACCCCGGCGCACCTCGAAACGCCCGCCCCCGGCGGCGTACTCCGCCACCCCCGGCAGCGGCACCGGAGCCCGGGACCCGGCCCGCACACGCGCCGCTTCGGGCGCGCCGTGCGCCGCGAGACAGCGGGCCACCGCCCACGTGCCGTGCGCGACCGGGCACCGGAAGCCGGACAGGCGGGCGCCGAACGGGCGCAGACGGAGGGGGTGCGGACGCCGGAGCGGACCAGCCGGGTGCGCGGGACGCCGGCGTCCGGACGGGGGCGCTCGAAGGGGGGAGCGGAGGGCGCCGGTGACGAACGGGAGGTGGTCGGCCATGGTCGTACCGGTTCCCCTACCCTGTCCCCGCCGTTTTTGCGCCTCAGTGTGGTTACCGTGCGTAAATCCAGGTGCCGTACGGCCTCCGGGGCTCCACAGGCCCGGCCCAGGACCATCTTCGAACCCGCACGACCTCCCCACGCGACAGCCGTACCATCTGCCACCTGACCCGCCGGGAACGTCCCCGGCCGGCACCGCCGGTGAGCGCCTCCGTACGCGCCCGGCGTACCCCGTGCAGCGGAGCGGTACCGCGCCGCAGGCCCCAGGAGCTGCCCATGCCCATCTCGTACTCGTCCTCGCCCGTCCCGCAGCCGGCGTCCGCGTCGTCGCTCGAGTACGACCCGGACGGCGGGCCGGTCCTCGTCGAGCCCGAGCTGCGGCGGCTGGACGGGGAGGTGCGGGAGGCGGCCGTGCCGCTCCTGGTGCCGCCGGTGTCGCACGGCTCGCTGGCCGACCTGCCGTTCGCAAACGCGGCCGCCGCGCCCGGCCGCCCGGTGCTCAGCCGCCGCGCGGACGACGGGAGCTGGACGGACGTGACGGCGGCCGAGTTCGCCGCGCAGGTGCTGGCCGTGGCGAAGGGGATGATCGCCGAGGGCCTGGTGCCGGGCGACCGGGTCGCGATCATGGCCCGTACGTCGTACGAGTGGACGCTCCTCGACTTCGCGGCCTGGGCGGCCGGTCTGGTGAGCGTCCCGGTGTACCCGACCTCCTCGGCCTACCAGGTCCGCTGGATGCTGCACGACTCGGGCGCGGCGGCCGTGGTCACCGAGACCGCCGGCCAGGCGGCGGCGCTCGGGCCCGATCTGCCGCAGCTGCCCGACCTGCGGCACCTGTGGGTCGTCGACAAGGGCCACGTCGAGCGGCTCGCGGAGCTGGGGCGGGGAGTGCCGGACTCGGAAGTCGACGTCAGGCGCGGGATGCTGGGCCCGGACACCCTGGCGACGCTCGTCTACACCTCGGGCACCACCGGCCGCCCCAAGGGCTGCGCGCTGACCCACGGCAACTTCCTGGCGGAGGTCGACAACGCCGTCGAGCTGCTCTACCCGGTCTTCACGGCACGCACCAGCGAGGAGCCGTCCACCCTCCTCTTCCTGCCCCTGTCCCACGTGTTCGGCCGGATGGTGGCCGTGGCCTGCGTACGCGCCCGGGTCCGGCTGGGGCACGCGCCCAGTCTGCGGTCGGAGGACCTGCTGGCCGACCTGGCCGCCTTCCGGCCGACCTTCCTGCTGGCCATCCCGTACATGCTGGAGAAGGTCTACAACAGCGCCCGCGCCACCGCCGAACGCGGCGGCCGGGCAGCGGCGTTCGACCGCGCGGCGAAGACCGCCCGCCGGTACGGCGAGGCGGTCCAGGCCCGGGCCGGCGGCACCGGCACCGGCCCCGGCGCCGCCCTGAGGGCGTCCCGCGCCTTCTACGACCCGCTGGTCTACCGCCGGATCCGCACCGCCCTCGGCGGCCGCATCCGGTACGTGGTCTGCGGCGGCTCCCCGCTCGGCCGCGACCTGGCCGCGTTCTACGCGGGCGCGGGAATCGACGTGTACGAGGGCTACGGGCTGTCGGAGACGACCGGCGCGGCGACCGTGACACCGCCGCTCAGACCCCGGCTCGGCACGGTCGGCTGGCCGCTGCCCGGCACCCGGGTGCGGATCGCGGCGGACGGCGAGATCCTGCTCGCCGGGGGCCAGGTCCTGCGCGGCTACTGGGACCCGCACGCGGGCGGGGTGGTCCCCGCGTCGTCGGACGGCTGGCTCCCGACGGGCGACATCGGCCGGCTGGACGACGAGGGCTACCTCACCATCACCGGCCGCAAGAAGGAGATCCTGATCACCACGGGCGGCAAGAACACGGCCCCGGCGCCCCTGGAGAACCGGCTCCGCTCCCACCCCCTGATCTCCCACTGCCTCGTCCTCGGCGACCGCCGCCCGTACATCACCGCCCTGATCACCCTCGACGCCGAGGGCATCACCCACTGGCGGCAGATGAACGGCAAGCACCCGGTGCCGCCCGAGCTGCTCGCCGACGACGTGGAGCTGCGGGCCGTGCTGCAACGCGCCGTCGACGAGGCCAACAAGCTCGTCTCGCGCCCGGAGTCCATCCGCCGCTTCACCGTCCTGCCCACCGACTTCACCGAGACGGCCGGCCACCTGACCCCGTCGATGAAGCCGCGCCGGGAGGCGATCTTGCGGGACTTCGCCCAGGAGGTGGAGGCCCTGTACGAGGGGTGAGGGGCACCGGGAAATCCGGTTGCGGACGGACGGGTGAGGGCTTGTAGCGTGGCCCTCATGTACGGCATGGGGATCGCAGTGATCGACCGCGGGCGTCGGTAGCCGGCGGACCTTCGGCCGGGGACCGCGCGTCGGCGCGGCTCCGGGATCACCTCTCGGAAGGAACCGCCGCCTCAGCGAGTCAGCGCCGGGCGGTGCCTCTTCGTGCCGCCCGGCTCGTTCCGAAGCCGCGGAGATCCTCTTGCGTACCCCGTACCCCGGCCGCCACGAGCTCGGCCAGAACTTCCTCGTCGACCCCGCGACCATCGACACCCTCGTCCGGCTGGTCGCCGGCACCGACGGGCCGATCATCGAGATCGGCACCGGTGACGGAGCCCTCACCCTGCCCCTGCAACGCCTGGGCCGTCCCCTGACCGGCGTGGAGATCGACGGCCGGCGGGCCGCCGGGCTGGCCCGCCGGGTGCAGCCGCCGACCTCCATCGTGCACGCCGACTTCCTGCGGTTCCGGCTGCCCGCCGCACCCCATGTCCTGGTCGGCAACCTGCCCTTCCACCAGACCACCGGCATGCTCCGCCGCATCCTGCACGCCCCCGGCTGGACCGAGGCGGTGCTGCTCGTGCAGTGGGAGGTGGCCCGCCGCCGGGCCGGGGTGGGCGGGGCGACGCTGATGACGGCCCAGTGGTGGCCGTGGTTCGCGTTCGGGCTGGTCGGCCGGGTGCCGGCCGCGGCGTTCCGGCCCCGGCCGGGGGTCGACGGGGGTGTGCTGACGGTGTCGCGCCGGCCGCGGCCGCTGCTTCCGGCCGCCGACCTGGCCTCCTATCAGGCGTTCGCGCGGCGGGTCTTCACGGGCCCGGGCCGGGGTTTGGCGGAGGTGCTCGCCGCGGCGCTGCCCCGCTCGGCCCGGCCCGGCCTGCGGCACTGGCTGCGCCGGCACCGCCTCCCCGCGAGCGCCCTGCCCAAGCACCTCACCGCGGAGCAGTGGGCGGAGCTGTACCGGCTGTCGGCCCGGCCGGCCGGCAGCACCTCGCCGCCCCCGGGGCCGCGCGGGACCGGCGGGGCGGGGTGAGCGCGGGCCCGGGGGCGGGTGCGGCGCGGTCAGCCGCTTCCACGGGTGATCAGGGATGCCTGCGGGCGATCAGGAATGCCTGCGGGGCGGTCTCGGCCAGGTCCGGGTCGGCTTCGCGGACCGTCCGGGCGAACAGGGTGAAGCCCGCCTCGGTCAGCAGGCCGCTCATGTGCTCCGGGCGGCGGCGCAGGAACTCCAGGGACACCGGGCGGCCGAACGGGTGCTCCAGGCGCAGGGGGACGTCACCGGCCTGGAAGGCGAGCAGGAGGTGGCCGCCGGGGCGCAGGACCCGGGCGAACTCCGCGAACAGGGCGGGCAGCAGCTCGCCGGGGGTGTGGATGGACGAGTAGAAGGACACCACGCCCGCCAGATGGCCGTCCGGGAGGTCCAGGTCCAGCATCGAGCCCTGCTCGAAGCGCAGGCCGGGGTTCTCGCGGCGGGCGACGGCGAGCATCCCCGCGGAGAGGTCGAGCCCGAAGACCCGCAGGCCCAGCGAGGCGAGGCGGGCCGTGGTCCGGCCGGGGCCGCAGCCCAGGTCGGCCACCTCGCCGGTGGCGCCGACCAGTTCGGCGTAGGCCGTCAGGAGCGCGCGCTCCACGGGCCGGGAAGCGAGCTCGTCGCGGAAGTGGTGGGCGTAGTCCTCGGCAATCGCGTCGTAGAAGCGCCGGACGGTATCGCTGGGGGTGGCAGCGCCTTCGGTCATGGGCGTGACCGTACCGGCCGCCACCGACAGCCGGGCGGGAAAAGGCAGGAGCCCCTTCCGCCGGACGGCGTGGGGCTCCTTGGGTACTGCACTCGATCCTGGATCAGAGGATCAGACCGGCGATCAGACCGGGGTGACGTTCTCCGCCTGCGGGCCCTTCGGGCCCTGGGTCACGTCGAAGGTCACGTGCTGGTTCTCCTCAAGGGACCGGAAACCGGTCGCGTTGATCGCGGAGTAGTGGACGAAGACGTCGGGGCCGCCGCCTTCCTGGGCGATGAAACCAAAGCCCTTTTCGGCGTTGAACCACTTCACGGTTCCGGTAGCCATAAGCCCTCCTTGGGCTCAAAGGGTTGCCCTGCTCCAGAACCAGCAAGTGTGAAGATAAATTCTGCACAACTGCATATGTCTGAGAACGTCGAGAGCCCGCGGTCACATGCTCCGCAGGCTCTGTACTGCAAGGGAAACCAAACTGCAACTTGCGGCGAGCCTAGCATGCGGGCAGCCGAAAGCAAGAGGGATCAAGATCACGTCACCCGAATGTTTGAACGCCGGGTCGGGCGGCGGCGGCGAGGGGGCCCACCCCGGGAGCCTGAACCCTATCCCACGGGGTCTAGCCTCTCGATGTGGACATTTCTCGCACGCGGCCGCGCGTCGGCCACATCCAGTTCCTGAACTGCCTGCCCCTGTACTGGGGGCTCGCCAGGACGGGGACGCTGCTGGACTTCGAGCTGACGAAGGACACCCCGGAGAAGCTCAGTGAGCAGCTGGTGCGGGGGGACCTCGACATCGGGCCGATCACCCTGGTGGAGTTCCTCAAGCACGCCGACGATCTCGTCGCCTTCCCGGACATCGCCGTCGGCTGCGACGGACCGGTGATGTCCTGCGTGATCGTCTCGCAGGTCCCGCTGGACCGGCTGGACGGCGCCCGGGTGGCCCTGGGCTCCACCTCGCGCACCTCCGTACGCCTCGCCCAGCTGCTGCTGGCGGACCGTTTCGGCGTCCGGCCCGACTACTACACCTGCCCGCCCGACCTCAGCCTGATGATGCAGGAGGCCGAGGCGGCCGTACTGATCGGCGACGCGGCCCTGCGGGCGAACCTGCACGACGGCCCGCGCTACGGACTCGCCGTGCACGACCTCGGCACGCTGTGGAAGGAGTGGACCGGGCTGCCGTTCGTCTTCGCGGTGTGGGCGGCCCGCCGGGACTACCTGGAGCGCGAGCCCGTCATCACCCGCAAGGTGCACGAGGCCTTCCTCGCCTCCCGCAACCTCTCCCTGGAGGAGGTCGCCAAGGTCGCCGAGCAGGCGGCCCGCTGGGAGGCCTTCGACGAGACGGTCCTGGAGCGGTACTTCACCACCCTCGACTTCCGCTTCGGCGGCCCGCAGCTGGCGGCCGTGGCGGAGTTCGCCCGCCGGGCCGGGCCGACGGCCGGCTTCCCGGCGGACGTGACGGTGGACCTGCTGGAGCCGCTGGAGCCGTAGGACCCGCGGGTCCGGCACGCCGGGCCCGGGTGTCACCCCCGGCCGCTACCCTGCGGGCAGTGCAGGCGTACGGGGGAGAGGGGGCGGACCGCATGCAGCCGCTCGGCGTCGGCGAGCCCACCGCCATCGGGCCCTACCGGCTGCTCGGCCGGCTCGGATCCGGCGGCATGGGCCGCGTGTATCTGGGCCGCAGCGCGGGCGGCCGTACCGTCGCGGTGAAGGTGGTCCACCCGCATCTCGCGCTCGACGAGGAGTTCCGTGCCCGCTTCCGCCGCGAGGTGGCGGCCGCGCGGCGGGTGGGCGGCGCGTGGACGGCGCCGGTGCTGGACGCGGACCCCGAGGCACCGGTGCCGTGGGTGGCCACCGGGTACGCCGCCGGGCCGTCGCTCGCCGCGGCGGTCGCGGACGGCGGGCCGCTGCCCCCGCACTCGGTCCGCGCGCTGGGCGCGGGCCTGGCCGAGGCGCTGGCGGCGGTGCACGAGCTGGGCCTGGTGCACCGGGACGTCAAGCCGTCCAACGTGCTCCTCACCCTGGACCGTCCGCTGCTGATCGACTTCGGGATCGCCCGCGCCCTGGACGGCACGGCGTCGCTCACGTCGACGGGGGTCTCGGTCGGCTCGCCCGGGTACATGGCGCCGGAGCAGATCCTGGGCGAGGGCGTCACCGGGGCGGCGGACGTCTTCTCGCTGGGGGCGGTGCTGGCGTACGCGGCGACCGGCGAGCCGCCCTTCCCCGGGGACTCCTCGGCCGCGCTGCTCTACCAGGTCGTGCACGAGGAGCCGCGGCTCGACGCCCTCCACGGTGAGGTGCGGGAGGTCGTCGCGGCGTGTCTGGCGAAGCAGCCGGGCGCGCGGCCGGCCCCGGCCGAGGTGGCCCGGCGGTTCGCGCCCGAGGGGGCGGCGCGGCTGGTGGCCGGCGGGTGGCTGCCGGGGGCGCTCGTGGAGCAGGTCAGCCGAAGGGCCGTACGGCTGCTCGACCTGGAGGCGGCGCAGACCCCTTCGGGGCCGGTGGCGTTCAGCAGCCCGGCGGTGGGCGGGGAGCCGGGAGGAGCCGGCGGGCCGGTGGCCGGTGCGGCGTCCCACCGGGACGCGGGCGCGGTCGTGGGGGCGTTCGGGCCGCCGCCCGTGATGCCGGGGACTGGGCCGGACGGGCGGCCGGGGGTGCCCGAGGGGCGCTCGGGTGTTCCGGACGGCGAGGGTGGTGAGGTCGTCGGCGGGCGGCCCGGCAAGGTGTCCGTCAGCGTCGCCGCGACGGCCGCTCCGGCGGCCGGCGGGCGGGGGCGGCGGGTGAGCTGCACGGTGGCGCTCGCGGTGGCCGGGGCGTTCGCGGCGGCGACGGCCGGGTCGGTCCTCGTCCTCGACCTGCTGCCCGGCGGCGAACGCCCGGACAACGCGGGCGGATCCGGCAACGACGCCTACTCCCCGGCCCCGAGCGGCGGCCCCAGCGACAGCCCCGGTGACGGCCCCAGCGGCGGACCCGGTGACAGCCCGGGCAGCGGCCCGGCCGGCGTCCCGGCCCGCTATCTCGGCACCTGGGAGGGCGAGGGCACCGCCCTGGACGGCACGCTGCCCGCGGGCACGTTCCGGATCACCGTCCGGCAGACCGAGGTGGGCGGGGAGTTGGGCCGGCTGCGCCAGACCGACCAGCTGGGCGGGGTCTGCGTCGACGTACTGACCCTCCGGCAGGTGACGGAGAGGCAGCTCGTCGCCGCCTCGGCCGGCGCGAGCACCAACCACGGCGGCTGCAACCAGGAGCCCACGACGGTCCGCCTGGTCCCCACCGGCGACGACCTGACGTACCGGTCGGACAGCGCGCGGTCGGGTTATCCGCAGGCCCGCATGTCGAAGGTCGGGTAGGCCGGGTCGAGCGGGCCGGGGACGACGGCACGGAGACGGACAGGGGGTGCGCGGGGCGTGGACGGGTTCGCGGTACTGCTGATCGCCGCCGCCGCGGGCTGGGGCGCGGCGGCGGGCGCGTCCCTGCCCCGCGCCGCCTACCGCTTCTCCGCGCCGGCCGGCGAGGCGTGGCGGGACCGGTGTCCGGGCGGGCACCCGGTCCGGGGCTGGCTCGGGCGGGCCCGGTGCGCGGAGTGCGGCGGCCGCGACCACGGCACCGGCGCCGCCCTCCCCGCCCTCGTCACCGCCGTGCTGTGCGCGGCCCTCGCCGCGGCCACCGGCCCCCGCCCCGAACTCGGCGTCTGGCTGCTGGTCACGCCCGTCGGGGTGCTGCTCGCGGTCGTCGACATGCGGGTGCGGCGGCTGCCCGACCCGCTGACGCTGCCCCTCGCGGCCGGAGTCCTCGCGCTGCTCGGCGCGGCCGCCCTGGCCCCCGGGCACGCCGGGGACTGGCGCACCGCCCTGCTCGGCGCCCTCGCCCTCGGCGCCGGCTACTTCCTGCTCTTCGTGGCCAGCCCCGGCGGCATGGGCTTCGGCGACGTGAAGCTGGCGCTCGGGGCGGGGGCCGTACTCGGGTGGTACGGGTGGTGGGCGGTGCTGCTGGGAACGTTCGCCGCGTTCGGGTGCGGGGCGGTGTACGGCGGTGCCCTCGTCGTCGCGCGGAAGGCGGGGCGGAAGACCGCCATCCCCTTCGGGCCGTTCCTGCTGGCGGGCGCCTACGCGGGGCTGCTGCTGGGCGCGGCGGGCTGACCGAGGGACGGCGAAGCGGCTGGCGTAGGCTGGTTCGGTCCGTCCAAGACCCTTGACGAAAGGGACACCCGGTGACCGAGAAGGCCGACCTCCAGTCCGTCCTCGACCGTGCCGCCGCGGGCGGGCGGATCACCCCCGAGGAGGCGCTCGACCTCTACCGCGACGCCCCGCTGCACGCGCTGGGCGCCGCCGCCGACGCCGCCCGCCGCCGCCGGTACGCGGGCACCGAGCACATCGCGACGTACATCATCGAGCGCAACATCAACTACACGAACGTGTGCGTCACGGCGTGCAAGTTCTGCGCCTTCTACGCCCCGCCGAAGGACACGGCGAAGGGCTGGACCCGGGACCTGGACGACATCCTGCGCCGGTGCGCGGAGACCGTCGAACTGGGCGGCACGCAGATCATGTTCCAGGGCGGCCACCACCCGGACTACGGCGTCGAGTACTACGAGAAGCACTTCTCGGCCATCAAGAAGGAGTTCCCGCAGCTCGTCATCCACAGCCTGGGGGCGAGCGAGGTCGAGCACATGGCCCGGATCTCCCAGGTGCCCGTGGCGGAGGCCATCCAGCGCATCCACGCCGCGGGCCTGGACTCCTTCGCCGGCGCCGGCGCCGAGCTGCTGCCCGAGCGGCCGCGCAAGGCGATCGCCCCGCTGAAGGAGAGCGGCGAGCGGTGGCTGGAGATCATGGAGACGGCCCACGGCCTCGGCGTCGAGTCCACGTCCACCATGCTCATGGGGACCGGCGAGACCAACGCCGAGCGGATCGAGCACATCCGGATGATCCGTGACGTGCAGGACCGCACGGGCGGCTTCCGCGCCTTCATCCCGTACCTCTACCAGCCGCAGAACAACCACCTGAAGGGCCGCACCCAGGCCACGATCTTCGAGTACCTGCGGATGATCGCGATCGCCCGGCTCTTCCTCGACAACGTGGCGCACATCCAGGGCTCCTGGCTCACCACCGGCAAGGACGCCGGGCAGCTGACCCTGCACTACGGGGCGGACGACCTCGGCTCGGTGATGCTGGAGGAGAACGTCGTCTCGGCGGCCGGTGCCAAACACCGCTCCAACCTGCTGGAGATGATCGAGATGATCCGCACCGCGGACCGCGTGCCCGCGCAGCGGAACACCACCTACGAGCACCTCGTCGTGCACGACGACCCGGCGAACGACCCGGTCGACGAGCGGGTCATGTCCCACATCTCGTCCACCGCGATCGAGGGCGGCACGGCTCACCCCGGGCTGAAGCTGCTCGCCGCCAACTGACCCGACGACCGCGCCCCGCCCCGACGTGCTGACCATCCACGCCGCCGACCTGCTCGTCCCGGGCGACCGGCGTCCCCCCGTGCCCGGTGGGGCGGTGCTCGTGGACGGCCGCGGCTGCGCGGCGGTCGGGACGTACGAGGAACTGGCGGCGGCGCGGCCGACCGCCCGGGTCCGGCGCTGGCCCGGACTGATCACGCCCGGGTTGCTGAATCCGTACGGTCCCGAACTGCTGGAGCGGGCCTACCATCCCGATCCGCGTGAGGCCGAGGAGCTGGGCACCGAGCCGATCACCGGTGCCGGTCTCGCGGCGCTCGGCATGACCGACAGCCGCTGGGGCGCGAGCGCGCGACGCGGCGTGCAGCGGCTGCTCGCGCACGGGGCCGTCGCCGTGGCGGGGGGCCTGTGGCGGCCCGCGGTGGTGGACGCCGTGCACCGGGCGGGGCTCGGCGTCGAGGAGCGGTTCGCGGTGCCGCCGGGCCGGCCCACCCTCGACGCGCTGGCCGGGCGGAGCCTGGCCGACGCGCTGCTGCGGCCCTTCCCGCCGGCGGGCGGAGCCGGCCTCGACGCGACGTTCGCCGTGTTCGACGCCCCCGACGAGGACGCGCTCGCCGAGCGCGGCGCCGGCACCTGCGTGGCCACGGTCCTCGCGGGGCGACTGGTGTACCGGCGCCGCTGAGGGTCAGCCCGAGAACGCCTTCACGACGCGCCCGTACCCTGTTCCGCCCCGCCGCAGTCGGCCGGCGCGTCGTCCTGCGCCGCGTCGCCGCCGCCCTCGGCCGCGCACTGCCGGTCCCGGGTCGCCGGCCACGCCCGCGGCGGCTGGTACGCCGTCGCGCACCAGGCGGAGTACGGCACCTACGACCTGGACGACCACCCGCTCGCTCAGGCCTTCCGGTCCACCGGCTCCGTGACGCTGCCGATGCGGACCAAGGCGTACGTCTCCGCGAGGAAGCCACGGCTTCCGCCGTCACCGCGGGCTGCAAGAATGAGCCCGTGACCCGCGCTTCCCTGAACAAGCAGCCGCACGAAGTCGCCTCGATGTTCGACGACGTGGCGGAACGGTACGACCTGACGAACGACGTGCTGTCGCTCGGCCAGGACCGGGTGTGGCGCCGGGAGGTCGCGCAGGCGGTCGACGCGCGCCCCGCGCAGAAGGTGCTGGACCTGGCCGCCGGTACGGCCACCTCCTCGCTCCCCTTCACGCGTGCGGGCGCGTACGTCGTGCCCTGCGACTTCTCCCTCGGCATGCTCCAGGTCGGCAAGCAGCGCCACCCCTGGCTGCCGCTGACGGCCGGCGACGCGACGCGGCTGCCCTTCCGGGACGACGTGTTCGACGCCGTCACCATCTCCTTCGGGCTGCGCAACGTGCAGGACACCGACGCGGCGCTGCGTGAGATGTACCGGGTGACCCGGCCGGGCGGACGCGTGGTGATCTGCGAGTTCTCGCACCCCACGTGGGAGCCGTTCCGCAAGGTCTACACCGAGTACCTGATGCGGGCGCTGCCGCCGGTGGCCCGCGCGGTGTCGTCCCATCCGGACGCGTACGTCTATCTCGCCGAGTCCATCCGCGCCTGGCCCGACCAGCCCGCGCTGGCCGAGCGGCTGGGCGAGGCCGGCTGGTCGAAGGTGGCCTGGCGGAACCTGACGGGCGGGGTGGTGGCGCTGCACCGGGGATTCAAGGAGACGGGCTGACCGGCGCCACGGCCGGGTGACCCGGCCGTGGCGCACCGTCGCGGACGGTTACAGGGCCAGCCGGTAGCAGTGCCCCAGCATGTCGGTCTCGGGGCTGGTGAAGGTTTCGGCGAGGTGCATGCCGAGCCGCTCGGTGACCGAGATCGACCGGGCGTTGCGGGCGTTGACCACGGCCACCACGCTGCCGACGCCCGCCGCGCGCACCCGCTCCAGCGTCATCCGCGCGGCCGCGGTGACGTATCCCCGGCCCCAGTGCTCCCGGCCCAGCCGCCAGCCGATCTCGATCTCGCCCGCCGGCCCCCACGGGCGCGGCCACGGCTGGGCGCCGGTGAAGCCGATGACCCGGTCGTCGGCGTCGAGCACGGTCCACAGGCAGAAGCCGAGTTCGGCGTCGTGCCTGCGCTGCCGGGCGGTGAGTTCCTCGTAGACGGACAGCCCCGCGGACCGGCCGCCGTGGAACTCCATGACCTCCGGGTGGTCGAACACCCGGTGCCAGGCGACGGCGTCCTCGTCGGTGGGGACACGCAGCCGTACCACGGGCAGAACTCGGTTCACTGGGTATCCCTTCGGCCGGTTGATCAATCCTGCTGAATAGACTGCCCGTGTCCAGTGCCGGTCGGCACGCAGATGTCGAACTTGGGGAGATCCCGCCGTGGCCGAGTCTCTGACGGACAACACCGCCGATGTGATCGTCGTGGGCGCGGGCCCGGCCGGCGCCACGACGGCGTACCACCTCGCCAAGGCCGGACTGGACGTACTGCTCCTGGAGAAGACCGAGTTCCCCCGCGAGAAGGTGTGCGGCGACGGGCTCACCCCGCGCGCCGTCAAGCAACTCGTGGCGATGGGCATCGACATCTCCGAGGAGGCCGGCTGGCTGCGCAACAAGGGGCTCAGGATCATCGGCGGCGGAGTGCGGCTGCAACTGGACTGGCCGGATCTCGCCTCCTTCCCCGACTACGGACTGGTCCGCAAGCGCGACGACTTCGACGAGCAGCTCGCCCGGCAGGCGCAGAAGGCGGGCGCGCGGCTGTACGAGCGGTGCACCGTGGGCGCGCCGGTCGTCGACGACCGCACGGGCCGCATCACCGGCGTGCACGCCAAGCTCGGCGACGCCGGGGACAAGCGCGAGGTCACCTTCCACGCGCCGCTGGTCGTGGCCGCCGACGGCAACTCCAGCCGCCTGTCCCTGGCGATGGGCCTGCACCGCCGCGAGGACCGCCCGATGGGCGTCGCCGTCCGCACCTATTTCGAAAGCCCCCGGCACGAGGACGACTACCTGGAGTCCTGGCTGGAGCTGTGGGACCGCCGCGGACCCGGCGAGGACCGGCTGCTGCCCGGCTACGGCTGGATCTTCGGCATGGGCGACGGCACGTCCAACGTCGGCCTCGGCGTCCTGAACACCTCCGACTCCTTCAAGGAGCTGGACTGGCGCGAGGTCCTGAAGGCCTGGTGCGCCTCCATGCCCGAGGACTGGGGCTACACCCCCGAGAACATGACCGGCCCGATCCGCGGCGCCGCCCTGCCCATGGCCTTCAACCGCCAGCCGCACTACACGCGCGGACTGCTGCTCGTCGGTGACGCGGGCGGGCTGGTGAACCCGTTCAACGGCGAGGGCATCGCCTACGCCATGGAGTCCGGCCAGATCGCCGCCGACGTCATCGTCCAGGCCGTCGCCCGCGCCACCCCGGCCCAGCGCGAGGCCGCCCTCCAGCGCTACCCGCGCGTCCTGAAGGACACCTACGGCGGTTACTACACCCTCGGCCGCGCCTTCGTGAAGCTCATCGGCAACCCGAAGGTCATGAAGATCGCCGCCCAGCGCGGGCTGACCCACCCCGTGCTGATGAAGTTCACCCTCAAGCTGCTCGCCAACCTCACCGACCCGACCGGCGGCGACGCGATGGACCGCATCATCAACGGCCTCAGCAAGGTGGCGCCGAAAGCCTGACGGGTTGTGGTGTGTGAGGGTGCCGTGATGGCCGGGATTCAGGCTTCCGGCCGGTGCGGCGCCTCCCTAACCTCCGGTTTTCATGACAACAGAACACGCGTGGCAGAGGCGTCGGACGCCGGGCGCGCAGGAGGTCGTGGGGGATTCGGGGGAGCTGGGGGCGCGGGGCCCCCGAGGGCTCGGGCGGGCGGGCGGGCACACCCGCAGACACTTCCTGGCGGGCGCCGGCGGGGCCGCCGGTGCCCTCGCCCTGGGAGGTGCCGGGAGCGCGGCCGCCGCCCCGGCGGGCAAGCGCGTCGCCGTGCTCGGTGGCGGGGTGTCCGGGCTCAGCGCCGCGCACGAGCTGGCCGAGCGCGGCTACGCCGTGACCGTCTACGAGTACTACGACGCCCTGGGCGGCAAGGCCCGCTCGATGGACGTCCCCGGCACCGCGGCGGGCGGGCGGCGGCCACTGCCCGGCGAGCACGGGTTCCGGTTCTTCCCCGGGTTCTACCGGAACCTGCCCGACACCATGCGCCGCATCCCGTTCGCCGGTCACCCCGACGGCGTCCGCGGCAACCTCCGCAACGGCACCGAGGCCCTGTTCGCCCGCGGCTCGGGCCGCCCCGACCTGCACTTCCCGCTCCGCCGCGTCACCACCCCGCCCGCACCCGGCACCCTCACCCCGTCCTGGCTCCGCGACCAGCTGCTGTCCGTCCTGGACCTCGGCACCCGGCTGCCCGCCCACGAGGCCGCCTACTTCGTCAACCGCCTGCTGGTCCACCTCACCAGCTGCGACGCCCGCCGCGAGGACGAGTGGGAGAAGACCCCCTGGTGGGACTTCATCCGCGCGGAGCGGATGAGCGAGGAGTACCGGACGCTCCTCGGCGTGGGGCAGACCCGCAACCTGGTCGCCACCCGTGCCGAGGTCGCCTCCACCCGCACCGTCGGCCGCGTCATCATCGAGGCGCTGCTGCTCTGGGGGCTGCTCGGACGCGGCCTGGACGGCCCCGACGCCGACATCGACCGCGTGCTCAACGCCCCCACCAGCGAGGCCTGGATCGACCCCTGGGAGACGCACCTGCGCTCCCTCGGCGTCGCGTTCGTGCTCGGCACCCAGGTGCGGGAGGTGCTGTACGCCGGCGGCCGCGTGACCGGCGTCCGGGTGTCGGCCCGTGACGGCGGCGACGAGCGGACCGTCACGGCCGACCACTACGTCTCCGCCCTGCCGGTCGAACACGCCCGGCTCACCTGGGGGGCGGACCTGCGCGCCGCCGACCCGCAGCTGGCGCGCTGCGACGCGCTGGAGACGGACTGGATGACCGGCGTGATGTTCTACCTCCGCACGCCCACCCCGGTCGTGCACGGCCACATCAACTGCCTGGACTCACCCTGGTCGGTGACCGCCATCGGCCAGGCCCAGTTCTGGGACGTACGGGACTTTCCGCGGCACTACGGCGACGGACGGGCGCGCGACTGCTTGTCCGCGATCATCTCCGAGTGGGACAGGCCCGGCATCCTGTACGGCAAGACGGCCCGTGAGTGCACGAAGGACGAGGTCGTCGCCGAGCTCTGGGCCCAGTTGAGGGACGGCCTGAACGACGCCGGCAGGACCACACTGAGGGACGAGGACCGGCTCGGCTGGTTCATGGACCCGGCGGTGACCGGCCTCGGCGGCCCCGACCCGAGCAACCGCGAACAGCTCCTGGTCCACCCCACGGGCACGCTTCACCACCGGCCCACGGCCCGCACGGCCGTCCCGAACTTCTTCCTGGCCGGCGACTACGTCCGCACCGACGTCGACCTGGCCAGCATGGAGGGCGCCAACGAGTCCGCCCGTCTCGCCGTCAACGCCCTGCTCGACGCGGACCGTTCGGACGCCGAGCGCTGCCGCGTCTGGGAGCTGTACCGGCCGCCGGAGCTGGAGCCCCTCAAGCGCGTCGACGCCCTGCGGTACCGGCTGGGCCTGCCCAACACCTTCGACCTCGGCTAGTGCCGCGGCAGGCGACGTCCGCCCGTGGCGCAGCGGCGTCCGCGTGCTCTCGGCGGGCCGGCCGGAAGCCCTCGTACGGGACGCACTCGGGCTTTCGGCCGGTGCGGCGGGAGTGCGTGCCGGACACCGCGACGGGGCGCACGTCGCCTGCCGCGGCACCAGGCCCGGGGAAGGGGCCGCTGCGGCGGCACACCCCTGCGGAGGGGAACGCCACCCCCGCGCGACTGCGGCCCCTTCCGTACCTCAATGCATCTTTTTTGTCAGTGTGCGCCGAGGAGTTCGCGTCAGAGCACGCGCACCGCGCCCGACGCCGGGTAGCCGGAGAGGTCCTGGATGACGACACCCTTCGAGGGGTTGGCCGCGTCCAGGTACTGGCCGTTGCCGATGTACACACCCACGTGGTACGCCGAGCCCTTGCCGCCCCAGTAGAGGATGTCGCCGACGGCGAGGTTCGACAGGGAGACCTCCGTGCCGACCATGGACTGGTCCTGGGACACCCGCGGCAGGTCCACACCGACCTGCTTGAACGCCGCCTGGACCAGGCTGGAGCAGTCCCACGCGTTGGGCCCGGACGCGCCCATGACGTACGCGTCGCCCACCTGGGCCTGGAGGAAGGCGATGACCGTGCCGACGCTGCCGCCGGCCGGCGGGGTCACGGTGTCGGCGGACGCGGAGACCGTCGTCAGGGTGGCCCGCTCGGCGTCGCGCGCGGCCCGCTCGGCCCGCTCGGCGGCGGCCTGGCGCGCCTCCTCGGCGGCCTTCTTGCGGGCCTCCGCCTTCTTCTTGGCCACGGCCAGGTCGGCCTTGGCCTCCTTGGCGGCCTGGGCGGCGGCCGCGTCGCGCTCGGCCTGCAGCTCGTAGTTCGCGGCGGCCAGCTGTGTGGCGTCCGCGGACTGGGCGACCTGAGCGGACAGGTCGGCCGTGAGGGTGGGCAGTTCGAGCGTCTGCGTCACCGGCTCGGCGGCGTTCGCCGAGGCCGACGCGCCGGCCACTGCCACGGTGCTGAGGATGCCACCGGCAACTCCGGCCCGCATCGCCATCTTCGACGTGCCGGGCTGGCGGGGTTTCCGGTGGCTACGTATGTGAGCGGTGTGGGACATGGGACCAACCGGTATCAGGGGCTCCTCCATACCTTCAAGAAACGTGTGCTCCGCCACAGTTGTTCAACCGGCGGCCCAAATCTTCGTGGAGCTGCCTTTTCTTGGCGCCGTATCGGACATTGCGGGCGCAGGTCACAAGCCTGTGATCATGGGCTTTCTTCGTTACGCCCGAATTGCCCCGCGCCTACCACTGGTTGGGATCGTTGGCCAAGCCCGCCTCTCGGGGCCCTCTCGTGAATGTGGTGGAGGTCACGGAACGGTTGCCGGGGCCGGTGCGTCCGCCGCGCGGAACCGGCGCCGCCGAGCTCGTGAACGCGTGCACGCGTCCACCTCCTCATCCCCGCCTCCCTCCGATGTGTGAACGCGCTCCACTACCAGGCCGCGACGCCCAGCTCCAATTTGCATGCAGAGGAAGTTTCTTGATATTGAGACGACCCCTCCGAGCTGCACTGACGAGCGGAAATATCACCTCTGGTGATCACTTGAACGCTTCAGGTGTGAAGATCGCCGATCATCCGACTTCATGATCCTTCATCAGGTGGTGGAGATCACAAAGCTTGTGGAATACCCCGTGTCGCAGATCACAGAGCGGCAGGCATAAGATGCGAGGCAGTTGGGCTTGTGACCTGCTTCACATGTTCGCGATCTTCGCCGGGACGAGCGGGGCTCGTGGGACCGGTGAGCAGTGAGTGGGCCCACGGCAACCCGCCAGCAGTCAGTGCCGACTGAGAGGAGCGAGGAGCGGTGAACGCGTATGCGCCCATCCTCGTACTGGGAGCCCTCGGGGCAGGCTTTGCGATCTTCTCCGTGGTCATGGCCACGCTGATCGGTCCGAAGCGGTACAACCGCGCCAAGCTCGAAGCCTACGAGTGCGGTATCGAGCCGACCCCCACGCCGGCCGGCGGCGGGCGCTTCCCCATCAAGTACTACCTGACGGCGATGCTCTTCATCGTCTTCGACATCGAGATCGTCTTCCTCTACCCGTGGGCCGTCACCTTCGACGCCCTGGGTGTGTTCGGGCTCGTGGAGATGCTGCTCTTCGTGCTCACCGTCTTCGTCGCCTACGCGTACGTGTGGCGGCGCGGCGGCCTGGAATGGGACTGAGGGGCCTTTAGTCATGGGACTCGAAGAAAAGCTGCCGAGCGGTTTCCTGCTGACCACCGTCGAGCAGGCCGCGGGCTGGGTGCGCAAGGCGTCCGTCTTCCCCGCCACCTTCGGCCTCGCCTGCTGTGCCATCGAGATGATGACCACCGGCGCCGGCCGCTACGACCTGGCCCGGTTCGGCATGGAGGTCTTCCGCGGGTCACCCCGCCAGGCGGACCTGATGATCGTGGCCGGCCGGGTCAGCCAGAAGATGGCGCCGGTGCTGCGGCAGGTCTACGACCAGATGCCGAACCCCAAGTGGGTGATCTCCATGGGGGTGTGCGCCTCCTCCGGCGGCATGTTCAACAACTACGCCATCGTCCAGGGCGTCGACCACATCGTCCCGGTCGACATCTATCTCCCCGGCTGCCCGCCCCGGCCCGAGATGCTGATGGACGCCATCCTCAAGCTCCACCACAAGATCCAGAACTCCAAGCTCGGCGTGAACGCCGAGGAGGCGGCCCGCGAGGCGGAGGAGGCGGCGCTCAAGGCCCTGCCCACGATCGAGATGAAGGGGCTGCTGCGGTGAGCGACGCGAACGGCAACGGCGCGAACGGCGCGAACGGGTCGAACGGGGTGAACCCCGAGAAGGACCTGTCGGCCTCGAACCTCCCCGGCCGGCGCGGCCAGGGAGGCGAGGAGATCCGCGTCCAGCGCGGCATGTTCGGCGCCAACAACGGCGGCGACACCTCCGGCTACGGCGGCCTGGTCCGCTCGGTGCGGCTCCCGGGACCGGCCGCCCGCCCCTACGGCGGCTGGTTCGACGAGGTCGCCGACGAACTGGAGGGCGCCCTGGAGGAACAGGGGCTGCTCCCCGGCAACGCCGTCGAGAAGACGGTCGTCGACCGCGGCGAGCTGACCTTCCACATCGAGCGCGAGCACCTGGTGCGCGTCGCCCGCACCCTGCGCGACGACCCGGCCCTGCGCTTCGAGCTGTGCACCGGCGTCAGCGGCGTCCACTACCCGAACGACAAGGGCCGCGAGCTGCACGCCGTCTACCACCTGCGCTCGATCACCCACAACCGGCTGATCCGCCTCGAAGTCAGCGCCCCCGACGCCGACCCGCACATCCCGTCGCTGGTCACCGTCTATCCGACCAACGACTGGCACGAGCGCGAGACCTACGACTTCTTCGGCATCGTCTTCGACGGTCACCCGGCCCTGACGCGGATCATGATGCCGGACGACTGGCAGGGCCACCCGCAGCGCAAGGACTACCCCCTCGGCGGCATCCCCGTCGAGTACAAGGGCGCCCAGATCCCGGCTCCGGACCAGCGGAGGTCGTACTCATGAGCACGCAGCACGCCACTCCGCGCGAGACCACCGAGGGCACCGTCTACACGGTCACCGGTGGCGACTGGGACGAGGTCGTCCAGTCCGCGGCCCGCGCCGACGACGAGCGCATCGTCGTCAACATGGGTCCCCAGCACCCCTCCACCCACGGAGTGCTGCGGCTGATCCTGGAGATCGAGGGCGAGACGGTCACCGAGGCCCGCTGCGGCATCGGCTACCTGCACACCGGCATCGAGAAGAACCTGGAATTCCGCACGTGGACGCAAGGAACCACCTTCGTCACGCGCATGGACTACCTGACGTCCTTCTTCAACGAGACCGGCTACTGCCTCGCCGTGGAGAAGCTCCTCGGCATCGAGGACGAGATCCCCGACCGGGCCACGATCATCCGGGTGCTCCTGATGGAGCTGAACCGGCTCTCCTCGCACCTGGTGTGCATCGCCACCGGCGGCATGGAACTCGGCGCCACCACGATCATGATCTACGGGTTCCGTGATCGCGAGATGATCCTCGACATCTACGAGCTCATCACGGGCCTGCGGATGAACCACGCGTACATCCGCCCCGGCGGACTCGCCCAGGACCTGCCGCCCGGCGCGGTGGACCAGATCCGCGAGTTCGTGAAGAAGATGAAGAAGAACCTCCCGGAATACGACAAGCTCGCCACGGGGAACCCCCTCTTCAAGGCCCGGATGCAGGACATCGGCTATCTCGACCTGGCCGGCTGCATGGCCCTCGGCGCCACCGGCCCGATCCTGCGCTCCACCGGCCTGCCGCACGACCTGCGCAAGACCCAGCCGTACTGCGGCTACGAGACGTACGACTTCGACGTGCCGACCACCGACACCTGCGACGCCTACGGCCGCTTCCTGATCCGCCTGGAGGAGATGCGCCAGTCGCTCAGGATCGTCGAGCAGTGCCTGGACCGGCTGCAGCCCGGGCCGGTCATGGTCGCCGACAAGAAGATCGCCTGGCCCGCCCAGCTCGCCCTGGGCCCGGACGGCCTGGGCAACTCCCTGGACCACATCAAGAAGATCATGGGCACCTCCATGGAGGCCCTGATCCACCACTTCAAGCTCGTGACCGAGGGCTTCCGCGTCCCGCCGGGACAGGCGTACGCGGCGGTCGAGTCGCCCAAGGGCGAGCTGGGCGTGCACGCCGTCTCCGACGGCGGCACCCGCCCCTACCGGGTCCACTTCCGTGACCCGTCCTTCACCAACCTGCAGGCCATGGCGGCGATGTGCGAGGGCGGCCAGGTCGCCGACGTCATCGTCGCCGTCGCGTCCATCGACCCCGTGATGGGAGGCGTCGACCGGTGACCACCTCTTCTTCGGAACGGGGCGTCAGCCTGGGGATGCCCGAGCTGCCCGCGCCCGGCTATCCGGACGACGTTCGAGCCCGGCTGGAGCGGGACGCGCGCGAGATCATCGCCCGCTACCCGGACTCCCGCTCCGCCCTGCTGCCGATGCTGCACCTCGTGCAGTCGGAGGAGGGCCATGTCACGCGCACCGGGATGCGGTTCTGCGCGGACGTGCTCGGCCTGACCACGGCCGAGGTCACCGCGGTCGCCACCTTCTACACCATGTACCGGCGCAAGCCGAGCGGCGACTACCAGGTGGGCGTGTGCACCAACACCCTGTGCGCGGTGATGGGCGGTGACGCGATCTTCGAGGCGCTCCAGGAGCACCTGGGCGTCGGCAACGGCGAGACCACCGACGACGGCAAGGTCACCCTGGAGCACATCGAGTGCAACGCGGCCTGCGACTTCGCGCCGGTCGTGATGGTCAACTGGGAGTTCTTCGACAACCAGACCGTGCAGAGCGCCAAGCGCCTGGTGGACGACCTGCGCGCGGGAGCACGGGTCGAGCCGACCCGCGGGGCGCCGCTGTGCACGTTCAAGGAGACCGCCCGGATCCTGGCGGGCTTCCCCGACGAGCGGGCCGGGGCCGTCGAGGCCACCGGCAGCGCGGGACCGGCGTCGCTGGTGGGTCTCCGCCTGGCCAGGGGAGAGACCGCACCCGCGCGCGTGGTCCACCCGCGGGAGGGCGGCCCGCACGACGAGCCGCAGGACCGGGCCGTCCACGAGCCGTCACCGACGCGGCACCTCAGCTCGCACGACGCGCCGCAGAAGACATCGGCATCCGACCCGGCCCACCCGGCAGGGCCCACCGCCGAGGAGGGGGAGTGATGACGTTGGCACCCGAGCTGAAGGACCACAGCCCTGAGAAGCTGCTCGCGCCCGTGCTGTCGTCCTTCTGGGACGAGGACGGGTCCTGGACGCTGGACGTCTACCGGCGGCACGAGGGCTACGAGGGGCTCCGCAAGGCGCTCGCCATGTCGCCCGACGACCTGATCGCGTACGTCAAGGACTCCGGGCTGCGGGGCCGGGGCGGCGCCGGCTTCCCGACGGGAATGAAGTGGCAGTTCATTCCTCAGGGTGATGGAAAACCGCACTATCTAGTTGTCAACGCCGACGAATCGGAGCCCGGAACCTGCAAGGACATCCCGCTCCTCTTCGCGAACCCGCACAGCCTCATCGAGGGCATGATCATCGCGTGCTATGCCATCAGGTCGTCGCACGCCTTCATCTACCTGCGGGGTGAAGTCGTCCCCGTCCTGCGGCGGTTGCACTCGGCCGTCGCCGAGGCGTACGCGGCGGGCTACCTCGGCAAGAACATCCTGAACAGCGGGCTGGACCTCGACATCACGGTGCACGCCGGCGCGGGCGCGTACATCTGCGGTGAGGAAACCGCACTGCTCGACTCGCTCGAAGGCCGCCGGGGCCAACCGCGGCTCCGTCCCCCCTTCCCTGCCGTCGCGGGCCTCTATGCGTGCCCGACTGTGGTGAACAACGTCGAGTCGATCGCCTCGGTTCCCGCCATCCTGAAAAACGGCAAGGAATGGTTCAGGTCCATGGGCAGCGAGAAGTCGCCCGGCTTCACGCTCTACTCGCTCAGCGGTCACGTCGCGAGCCCCGGCCAGTACGAGGCGCCGCTCGGCATCACCCTGCGCCAGCTCCTCGACATGAGCGGCGGGATGCGGCCCGGCCACCGGCTGAAGTTCTGGACGCCGGGCGGCTCCTCGACGCCACTGCTCACCGACGAGCACCTCGACGTCCCTCTTGATTACGAAGGAGTGGGCGCCGCGGGTTCCATGCTCGGCACCAAAGCCCTGCAGTGCTTCGACGAGACGACCTGCGTCGTGCGCGCCGTCACCCGCTGGACCGAGTTCTACGCCCACGAGTCCTGCGGCAAGTGCACGCCCTGCCGCGAAGGAACGTACTGGCTGGTGCAGTTGCTGCGGGACATCGAGGCCGGCAAGGGCGCGACGAGCGATCTCGACAAGCTGGCCGACATCGCCGACAACATCAACGGCAAGTCGTTCTGCGCCCTCGGCGACGGTGCCGCCTCGCCGATCTTCTCCTCGCTCAAGTACTTCCGCGCGGAGTACGAGGAGCACATCACGGGCCGTGGCTGCCCCTTCGACCCGGCCAAGTCGACGGCCTGGGCCGACCGTACGGAGGTGAACGCATGACGGTGACCACGAGCGCTCCCTCCGGTGGGGGAGAGGCGGCGGTGCCGCCGGAGGATCTCGTCACGCTGACGATCGACGGCATCGAGATCAGCGTGCCCAAGGGCACCCTGGTCATCCGGGCCGCCGAGCAGCTCGGCATCGAGATCCCGCGGTTCTGCGACCATCCCCTCCTCGACCCGGCCGGTGCCTGCCGCCAGTGCATCGTCGAGGTCGAGGGCCAGCGCAAGCCGATGGCGTCCTGCACCATCACCTGCACCGACGGGATGGTGGTGAAGACCCACCTGACCTCGCCGGTCGCGGAGAAGGCGCAGCACGGGGTGATGGAGCTGCTGCTCATCAACCACCCGCTGGACTGCCCCGTCTGCGACAAGGGCGGCGAGTGCCCGCTGCAGAACCAGGCGATGTCCCACGGCAACGCCGAGTCCCGCTTCGAGGGGCGGAAGCGGACCTTCGCCAAGCCGGTCCCGATCTCCACCCAGGTGCTGCTGGACCGCGAGCGGTGCGTGCTGTGCGCGCGCTGCACCCGGTTCTCCCACCAGATCGCGGGCGACCCGATGATCGAGCTGCTGGAGCGGGGTGCGCTGCAGCAGGTGGGCACCGGCGAGGGCGACCCCTTCCAGTCGTACTTCTCCGGGAACACCATCCAGATCTGCCCGGTCGGCGCGCTCACCTCGGCCGCCTACCGCTTCCGTTCCCGCCCGTTCGACCTGGTCTCCTCCCCGAGCGTGTGCGAGCACTGCTCCGGCGGCTGCGCCACCCGCACCGACCACCGGCGCGGCAAGGTCATGCGGCGCCTCGCGGCGCACGACCCCGAGGTCAACGAGGAGTGGATCTGCGACAAGGGGCGGTTCGGCTTCCGCTACGCGCAGCAGAGGGACCGCCTGGAGACGCCGCTGCTGCGCAACGCCGAGGGGGAGCTGGAGCCCGCCTCGTGGCCGGAGGCGTTGCAGATCGCCGCCCAGGGGCTGCTCGCCTCGCGCGGCCGCACCGGCGTGCTGACCGGCGGCCGGCTCACCGTCGAGGACGCCTACGCGTACAGCAAGTTCGCGCGCGTGGCGCTCGACACCAACGACATCGACTTCCGCGCGCGCGTGCACAGCGCCGAGGAGGCCGACTTCCTCGCGGCGCGGGTCGCCGGCCGCGGCCGCGACCTCGACGGTACGGGCGTCACGTACACGTTCCTGGAGAAGGCGCCCGCCGTCCTGCTGGCCGCCTTCGAGTCGGAGGAGGAGGCGCCCGGCGTCTTCCTGCGGCTGCGCAAGGCCTGGCGCAAGCACGGGCAGAAGGTCTTCTCGCTGGCCACGCACAGCACGCGCGGCCTGGAGAAGGCCGGCGGCACGCTGCTGCCCGCCGCGCCGGGCACCGAGACCGAATGGCTGGACGCGCTCGCGAGCGGCGTCGGCCTGGAGGCGGACGGTGCGCTGGCCGCCGAGGCGCTGCGCGCCGAGGGCGCGGTGATCGTCGTCGGCGAGCGGCTGGCCGGGGTGCCCGGCGGCCTCACCGCCGCCGTCCGGGCGGCGTCCGCGACCGGGGCGCGGCTGGTGTGGATCCCGCGGCGGGCCGGGGAGCGCGGTGCCGTCGAGGCGGGCGCGCTGCCGTCGCTGCTGCCGGGCGGACGGCCGGCGACCGACCCGCGCGCGCGGGACGAGGTCGCGGCGGCCTGGGGTGTCGCCGAACTCCCGCTGCGCTACGGCCGGGACACCGGCCGGATCGTCGAGGGTGCCGCCTCCGGCGAGCTGCAGGCCCTGCTGGTGGCCGGGGTGGAGGTCGCCGACCTGCCCGACCCGGCCCGCGCGCGGGAGGCGCTCGGCGAGGTCGGCTTCCTGGTGTCGCTGGAACAGCGGCCCAGCGAGGTCACCCGACTCGCCGACGTGGTCCTGCCGGTCGCCGCGGTCGCCGAGAAGGCGGGCGCCTTCCTCAACTGGGAGGGCCGGGTCCGCTTCTTCGAGGCCGCGCTCAAGCCCGACCAGATGACCCGCCGGCCGGCGCCGAGCGACGCGCGCGTGCTGCAGATGCTGGCCGACGCCATGGACGTCCATCTGGGGCTGCCGGACCTGCGGACCACGCGCGCCGAACTGGACCGGCTCGGCGCCTGGGACGGGCCGCGCGCCACCGAGCCGTCGGAGAGCGCGGGCGTGCTGCCGCGGCCCGCCGCCGGGGAGGCGGTGCTCGCCGGGAACCGGCTGCTGCTCGACCAGGGCCTGCTCCAGCAGGGCGACGAGGCGCTCGCCGGGACGCGACGCGCCGCCCGCGCGCGCGTGTCGCCCGCCACGGCCGCCGAGGCGGGGGTCAAGGAGGGTGACGTGCTCGCCGTGACCGGTCCCGCCGGAAGCGTCCGGCTGCCGCTCCAGATCACCGAGATGCCGGACCGGGTGGTCTGGCTGCCGCTGAACTCCGCCGGCGGGGGCGTCGCCTCCGACACCGGTGCGCTGCCCGGCTCCCTCGTCCGCATCGGCCCGGCGACGCTCGCCGGCGAGGCCCCCCAGGAGGTGGAGGCATGAGCCCGTACCTCGCCGTCGAAGACCTCTCCGTGTTCGGCCGCGACCCGTGGTGGCTGGTCGCCGTCAAGGCGGTGTTCTGCTTCGCCTTCCTGATGCTGACCGTGCTGTTCTCCATCGTCTGGGAGCGCAAGGTCGTCGCCTGGATGCAGCTGCGCATCGGCCCCAACCGGCACGGCCCCTGGGGCATGCTCCAGTCGCTCGCCGACGGCGTGAAGCTGATGCTCAAGGAGGACCTCGTCGTCAAGCGCGCGGACAAGGTGGTCTACGTCCTCGCGCCGATCGTCGCGGCCATCCCGGCGTTCATGGCGATCGCGGTGATCCCGTTCGGACCGGCCGGCAACGAGATCTCGATCTTCGGCCAGCGCACCACGATGCAGCTGACCGACCTGCCGATCGCGATGCTGTACATCCTCGCGGTCGCCTCGGTCGGCATCTACGGCATCGTGCTGGCCGGCTGGAGCTCCGGATCCACCTACCCGCTGCTCGGCGGACTGCGCTCCTGCGCGCAGATGATCTCGTACGAGATCGCCATGGGCGCCGCCTTCGCCTCGGTGTTCCTCTACTCGGGCTCCATGTCGACGTCCGCGATCGTCGAGGCGCAGGCGGACCGCTGGTTCGTGATCCTGCTGCCGGTCTCGTTCCTGATCTACATCGTGACCATGGTCGGCGAGACCAACCGTGCGCCGTTCGACATGCCGGAGTCCGAGGGCGACCTGGTCGGCGGCTTCAACACCGAGTACTCGTCGATCAAGTTCGCGATGTTCATGCTCGCCGAGTACGTCAACATGGTGACCGTCTCGGCGGTCTCCGTGACGCTCTTCCTGGGCGGCTGGCGGGCCCCCTGGCCGATCAGCACCTTCTGGGAGGGCGCGAACCACGGCTGGTGGCCGCTGCTCTGGTTCGTGGTCAAGGTGCAGCTGCTGCTGTTCTTCTTCATCTGGCTGCGCGGCACGCTCCCGCGGGTCCGCTACGACCAGCTGATGAAGCTCGGCTGGAAGGTCCTCATCCCGGTCTCCGTGGTCTGGCTGATGCTCGTCGCGACCGTGCGGACGCTGCGGAACGAGAACTACGCCTTCGCCGACATCGCCCTCTACGTCGGCGGCGGTGTCCTCGCCCTGCTGCTGCTCTCGTTCGTCGTGGACTTCTTCCGCGACCGTTCCGGAGCCCCGGCCGAACCGCCCGCCCAGCAGCCCGCCTTCGACCCGATGGCCGGCGGGTTCCCCGTGCCGCCGCTGCCCGGACAGGAGCTGCCACCGGTGCCGCGCCGCCGCTCGCGCCGCGAGCGGGAGCTGATTGTCAGTGGTGGGTCCGATACTCAGAGTGACGGATCTCTGGGTGGATCTACGGATGGAAAGGAGGCGTCCGATGGCTGAGGAGCCCAAGGAGACCAAGCCCGGTTTCCAGAACCCCGTGGCCGGCTTCGGCGTGACCTTCAAGGCCATGTTCAAGAAGCGGCTGACCGAGCAGTACCCGGAGCAGCAGAAGACCACGGCCCCCCGGTTCCACGGACGGCACCAGCTCAACCGCCATCCGGACGGCCTGGAGAAGTGCGTCGGCTGCGAGCTGTGCGCCTGGGCCTGCCCCGCGGACGCCATCTACGTGGAGGGCGCGGACAACACCGACGAGGAGCGTTACTCCCCGGGCGAGCGGTACGGGCGGGTGTACCAGATCAACTACGCCCGCTGCATCCTGTGCGGCCTGTGCATCGAGGCCTGCCCCACGCGCGCGCTGACCATGACGAACGACTTCGAGCTCGCCGACTCCAGCCGCGCCAACCTCATCTACACCAAGGAGCAGCTGCTGGCCGGCCTCGAAGAGGGCATGGTCGACTCGCCGCACGCCATCTACCCGGGGATGGACGAACAGGACTACTACCGGGGCCTGGTGACGGAGGCCGCGCCCGGCACCGAGCGCCAGGTCGCCCACTCCAAGGGCGAGGTCGTCCAGGAGGCCGACTCCACCTCCGGAGGGACCGAGCCGGCGTCGGAGAAGGTGATCGGCCGATGACCGCGCAACTCGCCGCCTACACCACCTCCACCGGAGAGGCCGTCCAGTTCTGGATCCTCGGCACGGTCGCGGTGATCGGCGCCCTGTGCACCGTCTTCATGAAGAAGGCCGTGCACAGCGCGCTCTGCCTGGCCGGCACCATGATCGTCCTGGCGGTGTTCTACCTCGCCAACGGCGCCTACTTCCTGGGCATCGTGCAGATCGTCGTCTACACCGGCGCGATCATGATGCTGTTCCTGTTCGTGGTGATGCTGGTCGGTGTCACCGCGGCGGACTCGCTGCGGGAGACCATCAAGGGCCAGCGCTGGCTGGCCCTGCTGTGCGGCCTCGGCTTCGGCGTCCTGCTCGTCGGGGGCATCGGCAACGCCTCCCTGACGGAGTTCGACGGCCTGGGCCAGGCGAACGCCGGCGGCAACGTGGAGGGCCTCGCGGCCCTCATCTTCACCAAGTACGTCTACGCCTTCGAACTCACCGGCGCCCTGCTGATCACCGCCGCCGTCGGCGCCATGGTGCTCACCCACCGCGAGCGCACCGAGCGCGCCAAGACCCAGCGTGAGCTGTCCGAGCAGCGGGTGCGCGAAGGCAGGTACGTGCCGCCGCTGCCGGCGCCCGGCGTGTACGCGCGGCACAACGCCGTGGACATCGCGGGCCTGCTGCCCGACGGCACCCCGTCCGACCTGACGGTCAGCAAGACGCTGCGCGAGCGCGGCCAGGTGCGGGACGTGTCCACCGAGGCGCTCGACGACCTGCGCGCCCTCGAACAGCGCTCGCAGGAGCGGCTGGAGCGCACCGGGACCGAGCCGCCGACGTTCCACCGGACCGAGGAGGCGTCGAAGTGAATCCCGTCTACTACCTCTATCTGGCCGCCCTGCTGTTCACGATCGGCGCGACCGGCGTACTGATCCGGCGGAACGCGATCGTGCTGTTCATGTGCATCGAGCTGATGCTCAACGCCTGCAACCTCGCGTTCGTAGCCTTCTCCCGCATGCACGGCAACCTCGACGGCCAGATCATCGCGTTCTTCACGATGGTCGTCGCCGCGGCGGAGGTCGTGGTCGGGCTCGCGATCATCGTGTCGCTGTTCCGCTCCCGCCACTCGGCCTCGGTCGACGACGCCAGCCTGATGAAGCTCTAAGGGGTCGCTGAAGTGGAGAACCTGATTGCGCTGCTGATCGCGGCGCCCCTGCTCGGAGCGGCCGTCCTGCTGTGCGGCGGCCGGCGGCTGGACGCCGTCGGCCACTGGATCGGCACGCTCCTCGCGTTCGTCTCCTTCGCCCTCGGCGCGGTCCTCTTCGCCGGCCTGCTCGGCAGGGGGGCGGAGGACCGGACGCTGTCGCAGCACCTGTTCGGCTGGATCCCCGTCGAGGGCTTCCAGGCGGACGTCGCCTTCCAGCTCGACCAGCTGTCGATGACGTTCGTGCTGCTGATCACGGGCGTCGGCTCGCTGATCCACCTGTACTCGGTCGGGTACATGGAGCACGACGAGCGGCGCCGCCGCTTCTTCGGCTACCTGAACCTGTTCCTCGCGGCGATGCTGCTGCTCGTCCTCGCCGACAACTACCTGCTGCTGTACGTCGGCTGGGAGGGCGTCGGTCTCGCCTCCTACCTGCTGATCGGCTTCTGGCAGCACAAGCCCAGCGCCGCCACCGCCGCCAAGAAGGCCTTCCTGGTCAACCGCGTCGGCGACATGGGCCTGTCGATCGCGATCATGCTGATGTTCACGACGTTCGGCACCTTCGCCTTCGGGCCGGTGCTCGGCGGCCACGAGGAGCCGGGGGCGGTCGGCGACACCTCCGAGGGGATGCTCACCGCGATCGGCCTGATGCTGCTGCTCGCCGCCTGCGGCAAGTCCGCCCAGGTGCCGCTGCAGTCCTGGCTCGGGGACGCGATGGAGGGCCCGACCCCGGTCTCGGCCCTGATCCACGCCGCGACGATGGTGACGGCGGGCGTGTACCTGATCGTCCGGTCCGGCGCGATCTTCAACGCGGCACCCGACGCCCAACTGGTCGTCACGATCGTCGGAGCGGTCACGCTCCTGTTCGGTGCGATCGTCGGTTGCGCCAAGGACGACATCAAGAAGGCGCTGGCCGGCTCGACCATGTCGCAGATCGGCTACATGACGCTGGCCGCCGGCCTCGGCCCCATCGGCTACGTCTTCGCGATCATGCACCTGGTGACGCACGGCTTCTTCAAGGCCGGGCTGTTCCTCGGCGCCGGTTCGGTGATGCACGGCATGAACGACGAGGTCGACATGCGCAAGTACGGCGGTCTGCGCACGTACATGCCGGTCACCTTCGTCACCTTCGGCCTCGGCTACCTCGCGATCATCGGCTTCCCCGGCCTGTCCGGCTTCTTCTCCAAGGACAAGATCATCGAGGCGGCGTTCGCCAAGGGCGGCACCGAGGGCTGGATCCTCGGCGGCTGCGCCCTGCTCGGCGCGGCCATCACGGCGTACTACATGACGCGCGTGATGCTGATGACGTTCTTCGGCGAGGAGCGCTGGCGGCACGCGGCGACGGCGTCGCCGGCCGAGCCGAGCGTGGAGCCCGCCGCCGAGACCCGGGGCGAGCACGCCGAACCCCACCCGCACGAGTCGCCCAAGGTCATGACGGTCCCGATGATCGTGCTGGCGGTCGGGTCGGTCCTCGGCGGCGCGTTCTTCAGCATCGGCGACCGGTTCGTGCACTGGCTGGAGCCGGTCACGGGCCACGAGCACGGGCACCCGCCGGTCAGCGCGCTGACGGTCACGCTGTCCACGGTGGCCGTGATGGTGATCGGCGTGGCGATCGCCTACGCGCAGTACGGACGCCGCCCGGTCCCGGTCGTCGCCCCGCGCGGGTCGCTGCTCACCCGGGCCGCCCGGCGCGACCTGCTCCAGGACGACTTCAACCACGTCGTCCTGGTCCGCGGCGGCGAACACCTCACCCGGTCCCTGGTCTACGTCGACCACAGCCTGGTCGACGGAGTCGTCAACGGCACGGCGGCCTCGGTCGGCGGCCTGTCCGGACGGTTGCGCAAGGTGCAGAGCGGCTTCGCGCGGTCGTACGCGGTCTCGATGTTCGGCGGCGCGGCGGTTCTCGTCGCCGCGACCCTGCTGATGAGGGCGGTCTGATACCGATGTCCTTTCCTCTGCTGACAGCGACGGCGGTGCTCCCGGCGCTCGGGGCGATCGCCACGGCCGCCGTCCCGGCCGCGCGGCGCACCGCCGCCAAGTGGCTGGCGCTGCTGGTCTCGCTCGCCACGCTCGTCCTCGCCCTCACGGTGCTGGTCCGCTTCGACCCGGACGGCGACCGCTACCAGCTCACCGAGTCGCACGCCTGGATCGCGGACTTCGGCGTCCGCTACGAACTGGGCGTGGACGGCATCGCGGTGGCGCTCATCGCGCTGACCGCCCTGCTGATCCCGTTCATCGTCCTGGCGGGCTGGCACGACGCCGACCCGCTGGAGACCGGCAGCAGGCGGTGGCGGCCCACCCAGGGCTTCTTCGCCCTGATCCTGGCCGTCGAGGCGATGGTGATCCTCTCCTTCGAGGCCACCGACGTCTTCCTCTTCTACATCTTCTTCGAGGCCATGCTCATCCCGATGTACTTCCTCATCGGAGGCTTCGGGGACCGGGCCCACGAGCACGGCGAGCAGGTGGCGTCGACGCAGCGGTCGTACGCCGCCGTGAAGTTCCTGCTCTACAACCTGGTCGGCGGTCTGATCATGCTGGCCGCGGTGATCGGCCTCTACGTCGTCACCGGGACCTTCTCGCTCACCGAGATCGCCGAGGCCCGGGCCGACGGCTCGCTGGAGATGGCCACCAGCACCGAACGCTGGCTGTTCCTCGGCTTCTTCTTCGCCTTCGCGGTGAAGGCGCCGCTGTGGCCGCTGCACACCTGGCTGCCCAACGCCATGCAGGAGTCGACCGCCCCGGTCGCCGTGCTGATCACGGCGGTGGTGGACAAGGTGGGCACCTTCGCGATGCTCCGCTTCTGCCTCCAGCTGTTCCCGGAGGCGAGCACGTGGGCGACACCCGCCATCCTCGTGCTCGCCCTGATCAGCATCGTGTACGGCGCCCTGCTGGCGGTCGGCCAGCGCGACATGAAGCGACTGATCGCCTACGCGTCGATCTCGCACTTCGGCTTCATCGTCATGGGCATCTTCGCGATGACCAGCCAGGGCCAGTCCGGCGCGACGCTGTACATGGTCAACCACGGGATCTCCACGGCCGCGCTGATGCTGGTGGCCGGCTTCCTGATCTCGCGGCGCGGCTCGCGGCTCATCGCCGACTACGGCGGGGTGCAGAAGGTCGCGCCGGTGCTCGCCGGTACCTTCCTCATCGGCGGCCTGGCGACCCTGTCGCTGCCCGGGCTCGCGCCCTTCGTCAGTGAGTTCCTGGTCCTGGTCGGCACGTTCGCGCGCTACCCGGTGATCGGCATCATCGCCACCTTCGGCATCGTGCTCGCCGCGCTCTACACCCTCGTCCTGTACCAGCGGACGATGACGGGCCCGGTGAGGCCGGAGGTCTCCGCGATGCCGGACCTGCGGGTGCGGGAGCTGGTGGTCGTCGCCCCGCTGGTCGCGCTGCTGATCTTCCTGGGCGTCTACCCGAAGCCCGTCACGGACATCGTCAACCCTGCGGTGGAGCAGACCATGTCCGACGTACAGAAGCAGGACCCCCGGCCCGAGGTGGAGGCGGCCAAGTGAGCACATCAGCCGTCCACAGCCTGTGGACAAGCGCGGCCGATCCGCTCGGCAGGATCGACGCGCCGAAGATCGAGTACGCCCAGCTGTCGCCCATGCTGATCGTGATCGGCGCGGCGATCGCCGGCGTGCTGGTCGAGGCGTTCGTGCCGCGCAAGTCGCGTTACTACGCGCAGATGTTCGTGTCCGCCGTGGGTCTGGCCGCCGGTTTCGCGGCGGTCGTCGCGCTCGCGGCGGACGGGTACGGCACCACGAAGGCGCGGATCGCCGCCATGGGCGCGGTCGCGGTCGACGGACCGGCCCTGTTCCTGCAGGGCACGATCCTGCTGGCCGGGCTGGTCGCCCTGTTCACCTTCGCCGAGCGCCGGCTCGACCCGGCCGCGCACGGCAACCGGGTCGACTCCTTCGCCGCGCAGGCGGCGTCGGTGCCCGGCAGCGACAGCGAGAAAGCCGCGGTCAGGGCCGGTTTCACCACCACCGAGGTCTTCCCGCTGCTGCTCTTCGCGGTCGCCGGCATGCTGCTCTTCCCCGCGGCCAACGACCTGCTGACGCTGTTCGTGGCCCTGGAGGTCTTCTCGCTGCCGCTGTACCTGATGTGCGCGCTGGCCCGCCGCAAGCGGCTGATGTCGCAGGAGGCCGCGGTCAAGTACTTCCTGCTCGGCGCGTTCGCCTCCGCGTTCACGCTGTTCGGCATCGCACTGCTGTACGGCTACTCCGGCTCGATGGCGTACGGCACCATCGCGCAGGTCGTCGACGGCACCGTCACCGACGTCACCCCCGCCCTCGCCGGCACCATGGGCAACGACGTGCTGCTGCTCCTCGGCACCGCGCTGATCGTGATGGGGCTGCTGTTCAAGGTGGGCGCGGTGCCGTTCCACATGTGGACGCCGGACGTGTACCAGGGCGCGCCGACGCCGGTGACCGGCTTCATGGCGGCGGCGACGAAGGTGGCCGCGTTCGGCGCGCTGCTGCGCGTCCTGTACGTCGTGCTGCCCGGCCTGCGCTGGGACTGGCGGCCGGTGATGTGGGGCGTCGCGATCGTCACCATGCTGGGCGGCGCGATCGTCGCGATCACGCAGACCGACATCAAGCGGCTGCTGGCGTACTCGTCGATCGCGCACGCGGGTTTCATCCTCGCGGGTGTCATCGCGACCACCCCGGACGGTGTCTCGTCCGTCCTGTTCTACCTGCTGGCGTACTCGTTCGTGACGATCGGGGCGTTCGCGGTGGTGACGCTGGTGCGCGACGCCGGGGGCGAGGCGACGCACCTGTCCCAGTGGGCCGGGCTGGGACGCAGGTCGCCGCTGGTGGCGGCGGTGTTCGCGGTCTTCCTGCTGGCCTTCGCCGGGATCCCGCTGACCTCCGGGTTCGCCGGGAAGTTCGCCGTGTTCAAGGCGGCGGCGGAAGGCGGCGCGGCGCCGCTGGTGGTGATCGGCGTGATCTCGTCGGCGATCGCCGCGTTCTTCTACGTCCGGGTGATCGTGCTCATGTTCTTCAGTGACCCGAAGCCGGAGGGGCCGACGGTGGCGGTGCCGTCACCGCTGACGGTGACGGCGATCGGGGTGGGCGTGGCGGTCACGCTGGTGCTGGGTGTGGCGCCGCAGTACTTCCTGGAACTGGCCGGGGACGCGGGGGTGTTCGTGCGCTGAGGCCCCTGGCGCCCGGCCTGCGATGTCCGGCCGGGGCCCGGTGTCCGGCCGGCGTCCCGCGCCCGGCGTCCGCTCGGCGTCCGGCGTCCGGTCTGTGGCGTCCGTAGACGTGGCGGCCCTCCCCGTTGATCCGTCGATCGGGGAGGGCCGTTCCGTTGCCCCGGCTGATCGGCGCGCTTCGCTGCGGTCGCACATCCGATCGGCTGGGTGGAGGGACGGGGTAAGCCTGTGGATAACTCCTGCGCTGTCGGTGCGGGCGCCTATCGTGGACGCAGTGGTCGAGATGCGACGTACGGGGGCACGGCGATGGGCGGGACAGGCGGGGTAGGTGGCATGACGGCGGTGGCGGACAGTGAGGCGCTCGCTGCGCTCCACAGGGTCTTCGGGTACGAGGCCTTCCGGGGGGAGCAGGAAGCGGTCATCGAGCATGTGGTGGCCGGTGGCGACGCCGTCGTACTCATGCCGACCGGTGGCGGCAAGTCGCTCTGCTACCAGATCCCGGCCCTGGTCAGGCCCGGTACGGGCATCGTCGTCTCGCCCCTGATCGCGCTGATGCAGGACCAGGTGGACGCGCTGCGGGCGCTGGGCGTGCGCGCCGGGTTCGTCAACTCCACGCAGGACTTCGACGAGCGGCGCGTGGTGGAGGCGGAGTTCCTCGCCGGCGAGCTGGACCTGCTGTATCTGGCGCCGGAGCGGCTGCGGCTCGACGCCACGCTGGATCTGCTGTCGCGCGGGAAGATCTCCGTCTTCGCGATCGACGAGGCGCACTGCGTGTCCCAGTGGGGGCACGACTTCCGCCCCGACTACCTGACGCTGTCGCTCCTCGGTGAGCGCTGGCCCGACGTGCCGCGGATCGCGCTCACGGCGACCGCCACACGGGCCACCCACCAGGAGATCACCGAGCGGCTGAACATGCCGGCGGCCCGGCACTTCGTGGCGAGCTTCGACCGGCCCAACATCCAGTACCGGATCGTGCCGAAGGCTGACCCCAAGAAGCAGCTGCTGGGCTTCCTGCGCGAGGAGCACGCGGGTGACGCCGGGATCGTGTACTGCCTGTCGCGCAAGTCGGTGGAGTCGACGGCCGAATTCCTGACCCGGAACGGCGTCGAGGCCGTGCCGTACCACGCGGGTCTGGACGCGGGCACGCGCGCGGCGCACCAGTCCCGGTTTCTGCGGGAGGACGGCCTGGTGGTCGTCGCGACGATCGCCTTCGGGATGGGCATCGACAAGCCGGACGTGCGGTTCGTGGCCCACCTGGACCTGCCGAAGTCGGTGGAGGGGTACTACCAGGAGACCGGCCGTGCCGGACGGGACGGCCTGCCGTCGACGGCCTGGATGGCGTACGGCCTCAACGACGTCATCCAGCAGCGCAAGCTGATCCAGTCGGGCGAGGGCGACGAGGCGTTCCGGCGCCGGGCCGCCGCCCACCTGGACGCGATGCTCGCGCTGTGCGAGACCGCCCAGTGCCGCCGGGGCCAGCTGCTCGCCTACTTCGGCCAGGACCCGGACGCGGCGGCCGGCTGCGGCAACTGCGACACCTGTCTGACGCCGCCGGAGACCTGGGACGGCACCATCGCTGCGCAGAAGGCGCTGTCGACGGTGGTGCGGTTGCAGCGGGAGCGGGGGCAGAAGTTCGGTGCGGTGCAGATCGTCGACATCCTGCTGGGCAAGCGCACCGCCAAGGTGATCCAGTTCGACCACGACCAGCTCTCCGTGTTCGGCATCGGCCAGGACCTCACCGAGGGTGAATGGCGGGGCGTGATACGGCAGTTGCTGGCGCAGGGACTCCTCGCGGTCGAGGGGGAGTACGGCACGCTGGTGCTGACCGAGGCCAGCGGCGCGGTGCTGCGGCGGGAGCGGGAGGTGCCGCTGCGCAAGGAGCCCAAGAAGCCGGTGGCCTCGCGGTCGGGTTCGTCCCCCGCCGGCCGGGCCGAGCGCAGGCCGAAGGCCGCGGCCGCCGAGCTGCCCCAGGAACTGCTGCCCGCCTTCGAGGCACTGCGCGCCTGGCGCGCCGAGCAGGCCCGCGAGCAGGGCGTCCCGGCGTACGTCATCTTCCACGACGCCACCCTGCGCGAGATCGCCACGGTGTGGCCCCGGTCGGTCGCCGAGCTCGGTGGCCTCGGCGGGGTCGGCGAGAAGAAGCTGGCGACGTACGGGGAGGGCGTGCTGGCGGTTCTGGCCGCCCTGGGCGGCCCGCCCGGCTCGGCGGTACCGGCGCCGAGCCCCGCCGCGGACCCGGGCGCGCCCGACCGGCCCGAGCCGGACGCCGAGCCGGAGCCGGAGCCGGACGACTGGATGTAGCCGGCCCGGTGCGCGGCCGCGTCGGCTTCCCCTAAGACAGTGCCGTCAGGCCGGGGGCGAACGTGATCAGCAGGGGCAGCAACGGCACCAGGGCCGCCGCCGTCGTGGTCAGGGCCCGGTGTCTGCGGCCGAGCCGGGCGGGGGGCTCCAGGAGGCGGTCCACGCGTTCGCCCAGCAGGCGGCGGCTGGAGGCGCAGGACAGCACGCCCCGGTGCTGGTTCAGCTCGATCAGGGCCAGGGCCGTGGTCAGGTGGCCGCAGCGGCGGGAGGCCGTGTCGTCGGCGGCGAGTTCGACCAGGCGGTGGGTCTGGTCGCAGAAGTGGGCGAAGAGGGGGATGCGCGGGAAGCCGGTGGCCAGTGCCGAGGACAGGTGCAGCAGCCAGTCGTGGCGGGCGCGGGCGTGGCCGCGCTCATGGGTGAGGACCGCGTCGAGCTGGTGACCGGTGAGCCGGTGCAGCGCCCCGGTGGTGACGATCAGCTGCGGCGGGCTGCCCGGCATCCACCAGGCGTCGGGGTACTCGTCCTCCAGGACCAGCAGCGGGCCGCGGGCGGCGGGCAGGCCGGCCGGCAGGTCGGGGGCGCGCTCCCGCAGGTGCGCGCGGGCCAGGGCGCGGCGGCGGCGCGCCTCGACCAGCTCGCGGGCGAGCATCGTGGTCGTCCAGGCCGCGCCGCAGGCCAGCAGCACGGTGAGGACGGCCGCCCAGGGCGGGGCGGTGGACAGGTCGTACGCCGCGGTCACGGCCGGCGGGGCCGGGGCGAACAACTGGGCGCGGACCGTGCCGAAGACGGCGGCGGCGCCCAGGGCGAGAGCCGTCAGACAGCACAGCAGGACGGTGGCGACCAGGCACTGCCACACCCACAGCGCGACCACCGGTTCCCGCTCGGGCCACGCGGCCCGGGTCAGCGTGCGCGGGACGGGGACGGCGGCCGTCACCGCGAGAACGCTCAGCAGGAGCAGGCAGACGGTCATGCCACGGGCTCCGGTTCCTGGTCGGAAGAGAGGCGGCTGGGGGCGGTCGGCTGTGCGGGCGGCTGCGGTGCGCCCGAAGGCCGCGTGGAGCACGGCAAGCGCACCGCCCGTCACCCAGTATGACGGCGACGGGCGGTGTGAGTCAGCGGTTGGGAAGGAACGGACGTGACGCCGAAGGCAGCCGCCGCGCTCAGTCCTGGAGCCGCTCCGCGTCGACCCGCTCCGCCACCACCCGCCCCGTGACCTCGCCGAGCCCCACGCGCACGCCGCCCGCTCCCGGGGCCCACGCCGTCATCGTCACGACGTCGCCGTCCTCCAGGTAGGTCCGCTTGCCGTCGGGGAGTTCGAGGGCGTCCCGGCCGTTCCAGGTCAGTTCCAGAAGGGAGCCGCGCTGGTGCTCGGCCGGGCCGCTGACCGTGCCCGAGCCGTAGAGGTCACCGGTGCGCAGGGAGGCGCCGTTGACGGTCATGTGGGCCAGTTGCTGGGCGGCGGTCCAGTACATGGTGGAGAAGGGGGGTTCGGAGACGACATGGCCGTTGAGGGCCACGGAGATGCGCAGGTCGTAGCCGCCGGGCTCCTCGTCGGCGTCGTCCAGGTACGGCAGCAGGGGGTGCGTCCGCCCGGGCGGGGCCACCCGTGCCTCGTCCAGGGCGTCCAGCGGGGTGATCCAGGCCGACACCGAGGTGGCGAAGGACTTGCCGAGGAACGGGCCGAGGGGGACGTACTCCCAGGCCTGGATGTCGCGGGCGGACCAGTCGTTGAGGAGGCACAGCCCGAAGACGTGGTCGCGGAAGCCGGACAGCGGCACGGGCGTGCCCATCGCCGACGGGACGCCGACCACGAAGCCGACCTCGGCCTCGATGTCCAGCCGGGCGGACGGGCCGAAGACCGGGGCGGCACCGGCCGGGGCCGTGCGCTGGCCGCCGGGGCGCACGACGTCCGTTCCGGAGACGACGACCGTGCCGGAGCGTCCGTGGTAACCGATCGGCAGGTGCTTCCAGTTGGGGGTGAGGGAGTCGGCTGCGTCGGGGCGGAAGATCCGGCCGACGTTCCGGGCGTGGTTCTCGGACGCGTAGAAGTCGACGTAGTCCGCGACCTCGAAAGGAAGGTGCAGGGTGACCGAGTCGAGGGGGTGCACCAGGGGCGCGAGGGTCTCGCGGTGGGACGGCACGGTGACCCAGGCGGTGAGCGCCCGCCGGACGTCCGACCAGGCGGTGCGGCCCGCGGCGAGCAGCGGGTTGAGGGACGGACGGGCCAGCAGCTCGGCGTACGGGGAACCGAGCGCCAGCGCGGCCGCGCCGGCGTCCAGGACGTGGTCGCCGAGGCGGACACCCACCGTCCGTTCCGCGGATCCGGCGGGTGAGAAGACGCCGTACGGAAGGTTGTGCGGACCGAAGAGGTCGTCCTCGGGGACATCGAAGAGGGGCATGGGGTGCTGCCTCACTTTCGTACGTGCGGTCCATGCGGTCGCGGATCACGTTACGGCGGTGGTCCCCCTCGTGGGCAGTGCCTCACCTGTGGGGAAGGTCCGTTATGCCCGGACAGCGGCCTGGCGCGCGTCCTCCCGTTCGGCACCACGGTCACGGAGCGGGCGGCCGGTGGCGCCCCGTGGGGGTGAAAAGCGGACAGCAGGACGGTAGTTGAGGGCGAACGGCGAGGGGCGCGGGGTCCGTATTCTCTGATCATGGCCGCACCCATCGCATATGCCGCGCGCACCGCGTACGCGCGCACCGAGTACGCCCTCATCGCCACCGACCTGGACGGCACGCTGCTCCGCGGCGACGACACGGTCTCCGACCGGTCGCTCGCCGCGCTCGCGCGGATCTCGGCGGCCGGTGCCCGGCATCTGGTGGTGACCGGACGGCCGGCACCGAGGGTGCGGCCGCTGCTGGAGCTCCTCGGTGGTGGGGGGCTCGCGGTGTGCGGGCAGGGCGCGCAGTTGTACGACGCCGGCGCGGACCGTCTGCTGTGGTCCGTCACGCTGGACCGGGAGCTCGCCGAGACCGCTCTGGGCAAGATCGAGGCCGAGGCCGGCCGGGTGTACGCGGCCGTCGACCAGGACGGCGTCGACGGGCTGACGCTCATCGAGCCGGGGTACCTGATGCCGCACCCCACGCTGCCCGCGGTGCGCATCGACCGCCGCGACGACCTGTGGTGCGCGCCGATCAGCAAGGTGCTGCTGCGCCATCCGGCGCTGTCCGACGACGCGTTGGCGGCGGTGGCCCGCTCGGTGGTCGGTTCGCTGGCCACCGTCACCATGTCGGGGCCGGGCACGGTCGAGCTCCAGCCGTGCGGCGTCACCAAGGCGACGGGACTGGCGCTGGCCGCCCGGCATCTGGGCCTGAGCCCGGAACGGACCATCGCCTTCGGGGACATGCCCAACGACATCCCGATGTTCGACTGGGCGGCGCGCGGTGTCGCCATGGCCAACGCCCATCCCGAACTCAGGGCGGTGGCCGACGAGATCACCCTGTCGAACGAGGACGACGGCGTCGCCGCCGTCCTCGAACGTCTGCTGGCCGGGGCCGGCCACGGGGACCGCTCCGACGCCGGCCGCGAAGCCCGCTACGCGGCGCGGTGCGCGGTCCCGTACGCCGGGGCCGCCCCCGGCGGCGAGGCTCAGTACGGGCCGAAGACGTTGTCGATCGAGCCGTAGCGGTCGGCCGCGTAGTTGCAGGCGGCGGTGATGTTCGAGACCGGGTTGTAGGGGTCGTACACCGTGCCGGGCACGTGGTACGCCGCGAAGGTCGGGTCGATGACCTGGAGCAGCCCCTTCGACGGGGTGCCGGCGGCGGCGTTGGAGTCCCAGTTGTTGATGGCGTACGGGTTGCCGGACGACTCGCGCATGATGTTGCGGTAGATGCCGTCGTAGGTCCCCGGGATGCCGTGCTGCGCCATGATGGCGAGCGACTCGCGGATCCAGCCGTCGAGGTTGTTCGGGTACGTCGTCGCGGTGGCCGCGGCGGGGACGGCCGCGGGGGTGGCTGCGGAGGCGCCGGTGGCCCCGATCAGCGGGAGCGCGAGCACGGCCACGCCGGTTCCGGCGACGGCGAGCTTGCGGGCGATACGGGAGCGGCGGGGCTGACCGTTTGCAGGCATGGGGGATGTCCTCTCCGGCGCCTGCGAGGTGAGCTGTCGGGTTCGGGCGGGGAGGTGCCCGGTCGCACTGTGCGGGTGCGACTTGACCCCGAGCCGCTCCGGGTGTCGTGGGGTACGACGTCCGGACCGGCGGCCTACCTGGTTCCCCCGCTCCTGCCGTGCGGTGAGTGAGTTCGTCATGAAGGGGTGCGGGCGGCGGCAGGATTCGGCGTTCCGCCCGACAGGCCGGGAACGTATGCGAGAGCACATGTCCGGAACAAGTGGTCGATTCGCTTATTGCGCGTTTTGATCTTCGAAAGACCTGTTTGCCGTGCTTGATCCTTTTCGGTCGGCAACGGTCAACTCGACCGTGTGCAAAGGTGGATCGCCGGACGCGTGCGAGGCCCGCGTGAAGGTGCCCGCGTGAGCCAAGTCACGTACATGCAGAAGAGCGGCAAATCGGGCAATGAGCCCAAGTCCTGCTCAACCGGCGGCCCGTGGGCGGGTGGCAGGTGGAGGCCGGCGTCCGGCCGCCGCCGCGAGCGGGCCGGCGGCGGGGGCGGAACCTCCCCGGTGGTGCGCGTCGTTGTCGTAGCGGTCGCCCGCGGCGCGGACCGTGGCGGCCGCGGTCGCCCGCGGGCGGCTCCGGGCCGGACGGACCCGCCGGTGATCGGGGGTCACGCGTGCGCGTACGGCCGCGCGCCGCCGGGCGGCGGGATGCGGAGGTCCTCGTGAGTCGTCTCGCGGGGGGAGGGCGTATGAATGGGCATGAGCATGACTCAGGGGGGCGGCTTCGGCGGACGGGCGGCGGAGCGGGTGGGCCGCCGGCCGCGGTGGGGGGCGATACGCGGCAAGGGTCGCCCGTTCTGACTAAGTCAGGAAATAATTGCTCATATCACTCATATCAACCGATCAAAAAACATACCCGCTGTGATCCCATACCGCCCGAGGTGTAACGGTGGGCGGCCTCGGTGATCGAAACATGACCGGATACGCTGACTTGAGTGAAGGCAGCGACCTATCGACATTCCACGTAATCGCCAGTAGACACCAGCAGACAGGAGACCCCACGTGACCGTCGTCGGGCCGTTCGGGCTGAGCGTGCGGGACCAGGCTCTGGAAGCCGATGTCCAGGCCGGATTGGCGGCTGTCGAGGAAGGGCTGCTCGAGGCCACCAAGAGCGAGGTCCCGTTCATCACGGAGGCCGCGCAGCACCTGGTGCGGGCCGGCGGGAAGCGGTTCCGGCCGCTGCTCGTGATGCTCGCCGCCCGGTTCGGCGATCCCTACGCGCCCGGCATCGTGCCCTCCGCCGTGGTCGTGGAGCTGACCCACCTCGCGACGCTGTACCACGACGACGTGATGGACGAGGCCACGGTACGGCGCGGCGTGCCGAGCGCGAACGTCCGCTGGGGCAATTCCGTCGCGGTCCTCACGGGCGACTTCCTGTTCGCCCGCGCCTCGCACATCCTGGCCGACCTCGGGCCCGAGGCGGTGCGGGTGCAGGCCGAGGCGTTCGAACGGCTGGTGACCGGGCAGATCCTGGAGACCGCGGGCCCCTCGGACGGCCGGGACCCGGTCGATCACTACCTCGACGTGCTCGCCGGCAAGACCGGATCGCTGGTGGCGGTCTCGTGCCGGTTCGGCGCCCTGATGTCCGGGGCCGACGAGTCGGTGGTGGACGTACTCACCCAGTACGGGGAGCGGCTGGGCGTCGCCTTCCAGCTCGCGGACGACGTGCTGGACATCGCCTCCGACTCCCACGAGTCCGGCAAGACCCCGGGGACCGACCTGCGCGAGGGCATCCCGACGATGCCCGTGCTGCGGCTGCGGGAGCGGGCGGCCCGGCTGGGGCTGGCCGAGGACGTGGCGCTGTGCGAGCTGCTCGCCTCCGACCTGACCGACGACGCGCGGCACGCGCAGGCGCTGGCCGCGCTGCGGGCGCACCCGGCGCTGGAGCAGGCGCGGCGGGACACCGTGCGGTTCGCGGAGGAGGCGCGGGCGGCGCTCGCCCCGCTGCCCGAGTGCGACGTCAAGGCCGCGCTCACCGAGCTGTGCGACGCCGTGGTGCACCGGGCCGGTTAGCCGTACCGGCCGTCCCGCGCGGGTGAAGGACCGGGCCGGCGCCCCCGACCCCCAGCGGTTCTCCGGACCCCCGGCCGTTCTCCAGCCCAGCGGTTCCCCCGGCCCCTCGGCCGGGGGAACCGCTGCGGGCCGGCCGAACCCCTACGGGTCGAGGGCGGCCGCCGTCCCGTCGTGTCATACCGCAGCAGTACGCGGAGTTGGCACCCCGGTCTGACGCTTGTCGCCGTCCGATTTGGTCATATGGAGACCACGGAACACACCACTCCTCACCGATCCGGGTGAGAATGGCGGCTCGGGGTGGACCCATGCGGGGACGTGACGAGACAGCCGCCGCCGACGACGGAGGTAGGGCACAGATGGCACCGTACGAATCCGACGACACCACGGCCGTGGCGGGCGCGGACGAACTGCGCGCGGCACGGCGGCGCAAGGCCGCACGGTACGTCGTCCCGGCGGCGGTCCTGGGGGTGGCGGCGGGCACCATCGGGCTCGTCCCGGCGATGGCCGACTCCGGCAGCCCCGACCTGCCGAAGATCAGCGCGCAGGAACTCATCGAGAAGATCGCCGCGTCGGACGCGCAGCAGCTGTCCGGCACGGTGAGGATCAGCACCGATCTGGGGCTGCCCGACCTGGGCGGCCTGGAGACCGACCTGATGTCCGGGGCGGCCGCGTCCGGCGGCGAGGGCTCCGCCGCCGACCCGTCGGCCAAGCTCACCGAGCTGGCCTCCGGCACGCACACCCTGCGTGTCGCCGCCGACGGCCCCGACCGGCAGAAGGTGTCGCTGCTGGAGGACGCCGCCGAGTACAGCCTGATCCGCAACGGCAAGGACGTCTGGGGCTACGACAGCGCGTCCAACGAGGTCTACCACGGCACCGCCGCCGAGGGCGCCGGGCAGCGCGAGGAGACGACGGCCCCGGCCACGCCGCGCGAGCTCACCGAGGAGGCGCTGAAGGCGGTCGACGACACCACGTCGGTGACCGTCGACGGCACCGCGCAGGTCGCCGGCCGCGACGCCTACAAGCTGCTCGTCGAGCCGAAGCAGCCGGGTTCCACGGTGGGTGCGATCAGCGTGGCGGTGGACGCCGCGACCGGCCTGCCGCTGAAGTTCACCCTCACCCCGGCGAGCGGCGGGGCCGCCGTGGTGGACGCGGGCTTCACGCAGGTCAGCTTCGCCAAGCCGGCCGCGTCGACCTTCGACTTCACCCCGCCGCAGGGCGCGAAGGTGACCGAGGAGGGCAGCGCGGAGGCGCCGGAGCACTCGCTCAGGCCCGAGGAGAAGGACGTCGCCGAGGGCCTGGAGGGGCTGAACGTCATCGGTGAGGGCTGGACCTCCGTCGCCGTCCTCGACTCCGGCGCCGAGGGCACGCCCTCCGGGGCCGAGCGCGGCGGCATGGGCGACGCGGGCGCCCTGGGCGGCTTCCTGGGCTCCCTGGGCGACGAGGTGAACGGCACGTTCGGCTCGGGCACGGTCTTCACGACCCGCCTGGTCAACGCGCTGATCACGGACGACGGCACGGTCTACGTCGGCGCCGTCACCAAGGACGCGCTGGTGAAGGCGGCCGACTCGGGGCAGTGAGTGGGATGAGGGGCGCCGGCTCCGGGCGGTGGGCCCGGGTCCGGCGCCGGGGGTGAGTCCGGTACGCGTACGACGCATCGGGGGAGCGCATGGACGAGCCGTCCGCCACGGGAGTGCTGGGGCACGCCGAGGGTGAGGGCGTCATCCACACCCGCGCGCTGACCAAGCGCTACCGCGGCGGACAGCTCGCCGTCGACGGCCTGGACCTGACCGTGCCCGCGGGCAGCGTCTTCGGCTTCCTCGGCCCGAACGGCTCCGGCAAGACCACCACCATCCGCATGCTGATGGGCCTGATCGAGCCCACGTCGGGCACGGCACGGGTGCTGGGCCACCCCATGCCCCGGGCCACCCGCGCCGTGCTCCCGCACGTGGGCGCCCTCATCGAGGGCCCGGCCCTGTACGGCTTCCTCACCGGCCGGGACAACCTCCTGCGGTACGACTCCGCCGACCCGTCCGCCGACCCCCGCACCCGGCGGGCCCGGGTCGCGGCGGCGCTGGACCGGGTGGGGCTGGCGGCGGCGGCGGGCAAGAAGGCCAGGGCGTACTCGCTCGGCATGAAACAGCGGCTCGGCCTGGCGGCCGCGTTGCTCCGGCCGCGCCGGCTGCTCGTCCTCGACGAGCCGACCAACGGGCTGGACCCGCAGGGCATGCGGGAGATCCGCGCCCTGGTCCGGGAGCTGGCCTCCGACGGCACGACCGTGTTCCTCTCCTCCCACCTCCTGGACGAGATCGAGCAGGTCTGCACGCACGCGGCGGTGATGGCGCGGGGCCGGCTGATCGCCCAGGGCGCGGTGGCGGACCTGGCGGCGCGGACGCGGGGCCGGCTGGTGGTGACCACGCCGGACACCGGTGACGCGGCCCGGGTGCTGAAGGAACGCGGGGTCGGCGACGTGACCGTGACCGAGGACCGGGTCGCCGGGGAGCCCCCGGAGGGGGAACTCGCGGAGCTGACCGCCGCGTTGGTGGCGGCGGGCGTGCGCGTCCGCGGCTTCGGGGTGGAACGGGCGTCCCTGGAGGACGCGTTCGTGGCGCTGACCGGGGAGGGCTTCGATGTCGCGGGCTGAGGTCGTGGAGGCCCGTCCCGGCCCGCTGTGGACCTTCGGTCTGCTGCGCGGCGAGCTGGTCGCCACCTTCCGGCGCTGGCGCACCCTGGCGCTGCTCGGCGTGCTGGCCGCCGTCCCCGTCCTGGTCGGCGTCGCCGTGCGGATCGAGACCGGCGACGGCTCGTCCGTCGCGGACGGCGGTGGCGGCGCGGGCCCGGCGTTCATCACGCAGATCACCAACAACGGGCTGTTCCTGGTCTTCACCGCCCTCGCCGCGACCCTGCCGTTCTTCCTGCCGATGGCCGTCGGCGTGGTCGCGGGCGACGCGATAGCCGGCGAGGCGAACGCCGGGACCCTGCGCTACCTCCTGGTCGCCCCGGCCGGCCGTACCCGTCTGCTGCTCACCAAGTACGCGACCACCATGGCCTTCTGCCTGGCGGCCACCCTGGTCGTCGCCGTCTCGGCGCTGGCCGTCGGGGCGCTGCTGTTCCCGCTGGGCGACCTGACGACCATCTCCGGCACCCGCATCGGCTTCGCCGAGGGCCTGGCCAGAGCCCTGCTGATCGCCCTGGTGGTCGCCGCCTCACTGACCGGCGTCGCGGCGCTCGGCCTGTTCGTCTCGACGCTGACCAACAGCGGTGTCGCGGCGATGGCGACGACCGTGGGGCTGCTGATCACCGTGCAGATCCTCGACCAGATACCACAACTGCACGCGATACAGCCCTACCTCTTCTCCCACCACTGGCTGTCCTTCGCCGACCTGATGCGCGAGCCGGTCTACTGGGACGGCCTGCGACGCAACCTCGGCCTGCAGGCCCTCTACGCGGTCGTGTTCGGCTCGGCGGCGTGGGCGCGGTTCACGACGAAGGACATCACCTCGTAGCGGCCGGGTCAGCGGTCTCGTAGGGGAACCGGGCGAGCGGTGCCTCCCGCGCGAAGAACGTCTTGGCGCGGGTCAGGGCCTCGGCGTCCTTCAGTACGTCGCCGGGCTTGCTGCCGTTGCCCAGCAGGACCCCGCCGAAGCGCATCCCCAGGTACGCGGCCGAGTTGTTGAGGGTGCCGATCAGCGGGTCGGCGACCTCGGTCTCCTCGTCCGCGAGCGCGGTGACGCCCCACAGGGTGCGGCCGGCCAGCGTCTTCCGGAAGTCCAGGCCGGGCGTGCGCAGCCAGCCCGACCAGTAGTCGAGGTAGCGCTTGGCGTGGGCGGAGACCGAGTACCAGTAGAGCGGGGAGGCGATCACGATGTCCGTCGCGGCCAGCGTGGCGTCGAGCAGCAGGGCGACGTCGCCCTCGGTGGGGCGGACGTGGTCGCTGTCGTGCCGGAGGTCCTCGAAGTCGGGCAGCGGGTGCGCGGCGAGGCCGATCCACCGCTGCTCGACGTCGGCGGGGAGCTGCTCGGCGGCCGCGCGGGCCAGCAGTTCGGTGTTGCCGTCGCTGCGGCTGCTGCCCAGGACGAACAGGAAGCGTCGGGTCATGGTGTCCCCCAGTGGATTCCGGATGCGCGCCTACGGTCGTTTGATGCATGTGCAGTGTATGCAGATACATGTACGTGGAGTCCAGTGCCCGATGCCCCAGGGGCAGGCTCAGCGCACCGTCGAGGTCAGCCGGATCAGGTCCTGCGTCTCGCGCGGCGGGCGTCCGCCCAGCTCGCCCAGCCGCCAGGCGGGCACCCACGGCACCCGGTACACGTCGATGACCGACTCGATGCGCCGGACCTGCTGGGCGAGCGGCCGCGGCAGCCGTCCCGGCGCGTCCGCGACCAGCACGACGGCGTCCAGGTCGAGCCCGGCCGGGACCTGCCCGCGCCGGAACACCTTCAGGGCGTGGACGACGCGGGCCAGCCCGGTCGCGTGGGTGCGGGCGACGAGCAGCACCGACGGGGGGTCGGCGGGGCCGGGCCAGTCGCGCCCGCAGTCCTGACCGCCGTACACCGCGGCGAGCGTGGAGGCGCCCGAACCGCCGTGCGTGCCGACCCAGGAGAAGCGCCGGACGGTGCTGGGGGAAGCGGGGGCGGGCCGCGGTGCCGGTGCCGCGGCCACCGGTCCGCGGATCCAGACCTCCGGTCCCCGTGGTGCGTCCGTCCGCATGCCCGCTCCTCTCCGCCGTCGCCCCGGCGTTCGCCGTCTTCCGATCTTCGCGTGACGGCGGAGCGCCACGGCACGGGGGTGCCGGGTGTTGGGACGAGGCTGTGACGCCTCGGTGACGCGTGGATCGTGCGGAAGCGGTGAGACTCGGCAGTAGGGTCCGCCGAGGCGTGGACGCCGGGCGAGTGAGGGAACCGATGGGTCGAGCAGGCCGCGACAAGAAGCGGGAACAGCAGCACCGGACCGCGGGCGCGGTGATCGACGTCCGCGTGCCCGGGCCGGAACAGGGGGCCGGTGGCGCCTCGATCGGCGGAGTCCCGGTCGGGCCCGTGCCCGGCGAGGAGCTCCAGCGGACGGTGCTGAACCATCTCCACCGCATCGCCCTCGCCACCGGCCGGCCCGTCCTCGCCACGGTCCACGACGAGCGGATCGGGTACGTCGTACCGCTCCAGGTTCACCCGGACGGGTCGAGTTGCTTCACGTCCGAGCCCGTGCGCACGGACTCGGCACCGGAGGCCGTTCCCGTGCCGCCGCCCCCCTCGCCGCCCGCCCCCGCGGACCCCGCGCCGGCCGGGCGGGACAGCGCGACGCATGTGCTGCGCACGTCGCCGGAGCCCGGGGCGCGGTCCACGCCGGCGTTCCGGCCGGGGGCGGTCGACGAGCCGCAGCCGCTGGGCGAGTTCGGGCCGCCGCCGGTGATGGACGCGCGGTGGCACCCGAAACCGCCGTCCACCCCCGAACCGGAGCCGGAGCCGGCACCGGAGGCGGACCCGGACCCGAAGCCCACCCCGCCCCGCGGCTTCGACGCGGTCGCCGAGGCCATCCTGGCGCCCGCGGACGCCCCGAGCCCCGCCCCCGTCCTGCTCGCCGGGCCCACGGCCCGTATCGGCGAAGCCGTGCAGGCGGGGCGGATCGGCACCGCGGCCGCCCTCGCGGAGCAGGCCCTGGCCGAGGCGTCGGCCACCCTTCCCGCGGACCACCCCGAACTGCTCCGGCTGATCGAACTCACCGCCTATGTCGCCTACCTGGCGGCCGACCCGGTCCGCGCCTTCCGGCTCTCCGTGGGCGCGGCCCGCGTCCACCACCGCGGGCACGACGCGGAGAGCGCCTACGGCACGGTGCAGAGCGCGGCGACGGCCTGGCGGGCCGTGCGCGACCCGGCGCTCGGCCTGGAGCTGGGGCACGAGCTGATCGCCCTGTGGAGCGAGCTGGCCGCGCAGGCCGGTCCGGCGGCCGACGACGCCGAGGAACTCGCCTCGGCCCGCGCCCGCATGGACCGCCTCACCCGGCGGGCGGGCGGAACACCCGGCACCTGAGCGTCCCGCGCCGCACCCGTCCGCGCCGCACCCGGACGTTGCGCACACCGTCCGCCCCGCACCCGTGTCCCTAGTGGACGCAGAACTCGTTCCCCTCCGGGTCGGCCATCACCACCCATTCCCCGCCGGGCTCCGCGACCTCCCGCAGCACGCTCGCCCCGAGTCCGCGCAGCCGCTCCACCTCGTCCGCCCGCCGCCCCCCGGCGGGGTGCAGGTCGAGGTGCAGCCGGTTCTTGCCGGCCTTGGGCTCCGGCACGCGCTTGAACAGCACCCGCCGCCCCAGTCCGGTGCCGCTCTCCTCCTCGTACGGATCGTCCGGATGCCGTACGGCGACCAGGTCCCGGAAGGCCGGGCGGCCGTGGAAGTCCACGGTGGCGGCGGCCGGGAGCGCGCCGAGCGTGAGCAGCCGTTCGATCAGGGCGCTGTTGTCCTCGGTCTCGTACCCCAGTGCGGCGGCCCAGAAGTCGGCCTGGGCGTGCGGGTCGGCGGCGTCGACGACGAGCTTCCAGTGCACGGGTGTGGATGCCTTCTCGCTCATGGGACCAGTCGTACCAGTCGCCGTGGTTCCGCGCGTGAGCGTCGTCGAAAGCGCCGGCCCGTGCCGAGCGTCCGGGACGCCCGACCGCCGGCTACGGCTTGGCGTCGACGACCGGGTCGGGCCCGCCGGGCACGCCGCCCGCGGTGCGCACGGCGCTGACCCCGCCGCTCGCGACGGCGGCGGCCGGCACCCTCCGCCCGGCCCGCAGCGTGCGGGCCGCCCGGCGGGCGGTGCGCAGCGCGTCCCAGGTCAGCAGCGTCAGCGCCAGCCAGACCAGCGCGAACCCGGCCCAGCGCTCCGGCGGCATGGCCTCATGGAAGTACAGGACGCCGAGCAGGAACTGGAAGACCGGGGCCAGGTACTGCAGCAGTCCCAGCGTCGACAGGGGCACGCGGATCGCGGCCGCGCCGAAGCAGACCAGCGGCAGCGCGGTCACGATGCCGGTGGCGGCGAGCAGCGCCGCGTGCCCGGGGCCCTCGGCCGTGAAGGTGGAGCCGCCGTCGGCCGAAAGCCACAGCAGGTAGCCGGCCGCGGGCAGGAACTGGATCGCCGTCTCGGCGGCCAGCGACTCCAGGCCGCTGAGGTTGACCTTCTTCTTCACCAGGCCGTAGAGCGCGAAGGAGAAGGCGAGGGCCAGGGAGACCCACGGCGGGCGGCCGTGGCCGACGGTGAGCACCAGCACGGCCGCGAAGCCGACCCCGACCGCCGCCCACTGCACGGGCCGCAGCCGCTCCTTCAGCAGCAGCACGCCGATCGCGATGGTGACCAGCGGATTGATGAAGTAGCCGAGCGAGGCCTCGAGGACCTGTCCGCTGTTCACGGCCCAGATGTAGATGCCCCAGTTGACCGTGATGACGGCCGCGGCCAGCGTGACGAGCCCGAGCCGGCGGGGGCGGCGCAGCAGCTCCCCGGCCCAGCTCCAGCGCCGTACGACGAGCAGCGCGCCGACGACGAAGACGAGCGACCACGCCATCCGGTGGGCGAGGATCTCGACCGGGCCGGCGGGCTTCAGCAGCGGCCAGAACAGGGGGACGAGCCCCCACATGCCGTAGGCCGCGAAGCCGTTCACCAGTCCTCTGTGGCGCTCGCCCCTCGGCTTGCCGGTCACGGCTCCTCCTTCGTGCATCGCCCGCCCGCACGAAGGTAACGCCCCACACCCCCGCCTGTCATGGCCGTATCGCCATACGGTCATGACAGGCGGGGATTCCGGGACAGCGGTCAGTCCTTGAGGGCGGCGGCGACGGCCTCGGCGAGCGGGGTCGTCGGGCGCCCGGTCAGACGGGAGAGGTCACCGGTGCACACGGCCAGCTCGCCCTTCTCGATGCTCGCGTCCGCACTGGCCAGGGACGCGGCGAGCGGCCCGGGCAGGCCGGCGCCGGTCAGGATCTCCTGGTAGGCCTCGACGGAGACCGGGGTGTACGCGATCTGCCGGCCGGTCTGCCGGCTGAGCTCGGCGGCGTACTCCGCGAGGCTCCACGCCTGGTCGCCGCTCAGCTCGTAGGTCTTGTTCTCGTGCCCCTCGCCGGTGAGCACGGCGACGGCGGCGGCCGCGTAGTCGGCGCGCGAGGCGGAGGCGACGCGGCCGTCACCGGCCGCGGCCACGACCGCGCCGTGCTCCAGCACCGCAGCCAGGTTCTCGGTGTAGTTCTCGTGGTACCAGCCGTTGCGCAGCAGGACGTGCGGCACGCCCGACTCCAGGATCACGGCCTCGGTGGCGCGGTGGTCGTCGACGAGCGCGGCCGTGAGGCTGCCGGGCGCGCTGGTGTAGGCGAGCAGCGCGACGCCGGCCGCCCGGGCCGCGTCGATCACCACCCGGTGCTGGTCCACCCGGTTCTTGCCGACCTCGTTGCCGGAGATGAGCAGCACCTTGTCGCCGGCCGCGAACAGGCCGTCGAACGTCGCGGGCGTGTCGTAGTCGGCGACCGCGATCCGCACCCCCCGGTCCGCGAGGCCGGCGGCCTTCGCGGCGTCGCGGACGACCGCGGTGATCCGGTCGGCCGGGACCTTCTCCAGCAGCTGCTCGACGACATGGCGGCCGAGGTGTCCGGTTGCTCCGGTGACGACGATGCTCATGGTGGTGCTCCTCCGTGCTGACGCGGCGCCCGTGCGGTGCGCGGGCGCGCTGATGCGCTGCTGTCTGCGTTCCCCACTCACCCTAGGAGGTGCACTAACTATTCGACAGTACCCACTTTGAAGTAAGGTGCCGGCATGAAGGAGAGCGCGAGAAGGTCCGCGGACGAGGCGATGTGCCCGTACCGGCTGGTCCTGGAGCACGTCACCAGCCGCTGGGGGGTCCTGGTGCTGATCCGGCTCCTGGAGCGCCCGTACCGGTTCAGCGAGCTGCGCCGGGCGATCGGCGAGGTCCGGCAGGTCAGCGAGAAGATGCTCACCCAGACGCTGCAGACCCTGGAGCGGGACGGGCTCGTGCACCGCGACGCCCGGCCCGTGATCCCGCCGCGCGTCGACTACTCCCTCACCGGCCTCGGCCGCGAGGCCGCGGAGCAGGTGCGGTCGCTGTCGCTGTGGACGCAGCGGCGGATGGCGGACGTGGAACGGGCCCGCACGGCATACGACGAGGCCCGGGCCTGAGGGCCCGGGCCTGCCGTGTGCACGTGAGGCCGCTCAGCCGACGACCGTCCAGGTGTCGCCGCCCGCGAGCAGCGCGGCGAGGTCGCCCTTGCCGTTCTGCTCGACGGCGGCGTCGAGCTGGCCGGCCATCTGCGTGTCGTAGACCGGGCGGTCCACGGCGCGGAAGACGCCGATCGGGGTGTGGTGCAGGGTGTCGGGGTCGGCGAGCCTGCTGAGCGCGAACGCGGTGGTCGGGGAGTCGGCGCGGGCGTCGTGGACGAGCACCTGCTCCTCGTTCTCCGGCGTCACCGTGACGACCCGGAGGTCGCCGGTGCGCGGATCGCGGACCACCCCGCGCCGGCCCTCCGGCCCGAAGCGGATCGGCTGCCCGTGCTCCAGGCGGATCACCGCCTCCTCGGCCCGCTGCTTGTCCTTGAGGGCGTCGAAGGCGCCGTCGTTGAAGATGTTGCAGTTCTGGTAGATCTCGATGAGCGCGGTGCCGGGGTGGGCGGCCGCCGCCCGCAGGACCTCCGTGAGGTGTTTGCGGTCGGAGTCGACCGTCCGCGCGACGAACGAGGCCTCCGCGCCCAGGGCCAGGGACACCGGGTTGAACGGGGCGTCCAGCGAGCCCATCGGGGTCGACTTGGTGATCTTGCCGACCTCGGAGGTGGGGGAGTACTGGCCCTTGGTCAGGCCGTAGATCCGGTTGTTGAACAGCAGGATCTTGAGGTTGACGTTGCGGCGCAGGGCGTGGATGAGGTGGTTGCCCCCGATGGACAGCGCGTCGCCGTCGCCGGTGACGACCCACACGCTCAGGTCGCGCCGGGAGGTGGCCAGGCCGGTGGCGATGGCGGGGGCGCGGCCGTGGATGGAGTGCATCCCGTAGGTGTTCATGTAGTACGGGAAGCGGGAGGAGCAGCCGATGCCCGAGACGAAGACGATGTTCTCCCGCGCCAGACCCAGCTCGGGCATGAAGCCCTGCACCGCGGCGAGGATCGCGTAGTCACCGCAGCCGGGGCACCAGCGCACCTCCTGGTCGGACTTGAAGTCCTTCATGGACTGCCGGCCCCCGGCCCGGGGCACCAGGGAGAGCGCTTCGATCGTGCCGGTGCCTTCCGTGGACGTCTCAGCCATCGATGGCCTCCTTCAGCGCCGCGGCCAGTTGCTCGGCCTTGAACGGCATGCCGTTGACCTGGTTGTACGAGTGGGCGTCCACCAGGTACTTCGCCCGGATCAGCGTGGCGAGCTGACCGAGGTTCATCTCGGGGATCACCACCTTCGCGTAACGTGCGAGCACCGCGCCGAGATTCCGCGGGAACGGGTTGACGTGGCGCAGGTGCGCCTGCGCGACCGGATGCCCGGAGGTGCGCAGCCGCCGCACCGCCGCGGTGATCGGCCCGTACGTCGACCCCCAGCCCAGCACCAGCACCTTCGCGCCGGCCGGGTCGTCGACCTCCACGTCCGGGACGTCGATGCCGTCGACCTTCGCCTGCCGGGTGCGGACCATCAGGTCGTGGTTGGCCGGGTCGTAGGAGATGTTGCCCGTGCCGTCCTGCTTCTCGATGCCGCCGATCCGGTGTTCCAGGCCCGGGGTGCCCGGGACCGCCCAGGGGCGGGCGAGCGTCTGCGGGTCGCGCTTGTACGGCCAGAAGGTCTCGGTGCCGTCCGGCAGGGTGTGGTTCGGCCCCCGCGCGAACTGCACGCTCAGGTCCGGCAGCTCGTCCGGCTCCGGGATCCGCCACGGCTCGCTGCCGTTGGCCAGGTAGCCGTCGGAGAGCAGGAAGACCGGGGTGCGGTACGTCAGCGCGATCCGCGCCGCCTCCAGGGCCGCGTCGAAGCAGTCGGCCGGCGTGCGCGGCGCGACCACCGGTACTGGTGCCTCGCCGTTGCGCCCGTACATCGCCTGGAGCAGATCGGCCTGCTCGGTCTTGGTGGGCAGACCGGTCGAGGGGCCGCCGCGCTGGATGTCGACCACCAGCAGCGGCAGCTCCAGCGACACGGCCAGCCCGATCGTCTCGCTCTTGAGCGCCACGCCCGGGCCGGAGGTCGTGGTCACCGCGAGCGCGCCGCCGAAGGCGGCGCCCAGCGCGGCGCCGATGCCCGCGATCTCGTCCTCGGCCTGGAAGGTGCGCACGCCGAAGTTCTTGTGTCTGCTCAGCTCGTGCAGGATGTCCGAGGCCGGGGTGATCGGGTACGACCCGAGGAACAGCGGCAGGTCCGCCTGCCGGCCGGCCGCGATCAGGCCGTACGCCAGGGCGAGGTTCCCGGAGATGTTCCGGTACGTGCCGACCGGGAACGCCTTCGCCGCCGGCGCGACCTCGTAGGAGACGGCGAAGTCCTCCGTCGTCTCGCCGAAGTTCCAGCCGGCCCGGAACGCGGCGATGTTCGCCGCCGCGATGTCCGGCTTCCTGGCGAACTTCGACCGCAGGAACTTCTCCGTGCCCTCGGTCGGCCGGTGGTACATCCACGACAGCAGACCCAGCGCGAACATGTTCTTGCTGCGCTCGGCCTCCTTGCGCGTGAGGTCGAACTCCTTGAGTGCCTCCACGGTGAGGGTGGTGAGCGGCACCGGATGCAGGTGGTAGCCGTCGAGCGAACCGTCCTCCAGCGGGTTCGTCGCGTAGCCGACCTTCTGCATCGCCCGTTTGGTGAACTCGTCGGTGTTGACGATGATCTCCGCCCCCCGCGGCAGATCGCCCGCGTTCGCCTTGAGCGCCGCCGGATTCATGGCGACGAGGACGTTGGGGGCGTCGCCCGGGGTGAGGATGTCGTGGTCGGCGAAGTGCAGCTGGAACGACGAGACACCCGGCAGCGTGCCGGCGGGCGCCCGGATCTCGGCGGGGAAGTTCGGCAACGTCGACAGGTCGTTGCCGAAGGACGCGGTCTCCGAGGTGAAGCGGTCACCGGTGAGCTGCATACCGTCACCCGAGTCCCCCGCGAACCTGATGATCACTCGGTCGAGACGGCGGACGTCCTTGACGCCGGCCGCTTTGCGCTGCTCTCCCACGACGGCTCCGTCGGCCTGCTCCGCTGGGCCACTGACCTGGCTCGTCACTGAACTGGACCTCCTTCGAGGCGGCTGTCGGGACCCGACCCCACAGGGTCCTCCCAGGATCAACCCTACGACTGCGCGGCTCGCCTTCCCTCGGCCATTCGCATGATGAGAACCGCCCGTGACCCGGACCGCGCGCGGTCCGCACGGGCCGGGCCGCTCACGAATTGAGGTACGTCAGGACGGCGAGGACCCGGCGGTGGTCCCCCTCGCTCGGGGACAGCCCCAGCTTGAGGAAGATGTTGCTGACGTGCTTCTCGACCGCGCCGTCGCTCACCACCAGCTGCTTGGCGACCGCGGAGTTGGTCCGCCCCTCGGCCATCAGCCCCAGCACCTCCCGCTCGCGCGGCGTGAGCCCCGCGAGCACGTCCTGCTTGCGGCTGCGCCCGAGCAGCTGCGCCACGACCTCCGGGTCGAGGGCCGTACCGCCCCGGGCCACCCGCACCACCGCGTCCACGAACTCCCGCACCTCGGCCACGCGGTCCTTGAGCAGGTATCCGACCCCGCGGCTGGAGCCGGCCAGCAGTTCGGTGGCGTAGCGCTCCTCCACGTACTGCGACAGCACCAGCACGCCGAGTCCCGGGTGCGCCCTGCGCAACCGGACCGCGGCCCTGACGCCCTCGTCCGTATGCGTCGGCGGCATGCGCACGTCGGCGACCACGACGTCCGGCGGGGCGCCCTCGGCGTCCAGCTCGGTCACGGTCTTGATCAGCGCCTCCGCGTCGCCCACTCCGGCGACGACCTCGTGCCCGCGGTCGGTGAGGAGCCGGGTCAGGCCCTCTCTGAGCAGCACCGAGTCCTCGGCGATGACCACCCGCACCCTGTCCTCCACGATCCTCGGCCCCCGTTGGTCGGCTCTGCCCAGATGACCCGTCAAGCATTCCAGGTTTCGGGCACGGAAGGGGGCGGGTCGGGGCGGGCGGGGCTTGGGGGCGTGGGGACGCCGGGCGGTTGGCGTGCCGGGGCGCAGGGCGCGGGGGCGTGGGAGTGCGGGAGCGCCGGGGTGCGGGGACACCGGAGTGCCGGGGTCCGGCGGGGCGGGGTGTCCGAGTTCTTCGCGGGGGTGGTGGGGTCGTCGGAGCGCGGGGATGGCGGAGTGCGGGGGCACCTGGGTGCCGGAGACCCGGGGGCGCGGGGGCGGGCGTTCATCCGCGCCAGGGCAGTTCCGCGGTGACGCGGGTGGGGCCGCCCACCGGGGAGTCGACCACCAGGATGCCGTCCACCGCGTCCAGCCGTTCGGCGAGCCCCGCCAGCCCCGAGCTGCCGGCCGCGCCGGCCTCGGCACCGCCCGCCCCGTCGTCCACGACCTGCAGCATCAGCCGGTCCTCCGACCGCCAGACGTCCACCGTCGCCGTGGACGCCCGCGCGTGCTTGCTGACGTTCTGCAGCAGCTCGGACACCGTGAAGTACGCGATGCCCTCGATCGCCGGCGCCGGACGCGACGCCAGGTCCACGTCCACCCGCACCGGTACCGTGCAGCGCGAGGCGACCGCGGAGAGGGCGGCGTCCAGGCCGCGGTCGGTGAGGACCGCCGGATGGATGCCGCGCGCCAGGTCCCGCAGCTCCTGCAGCGCCGTCTTCACCTCGCCGTGCGCCTCGTCCACCATCCGGGCCGCCGCCTGCGGATCCTCCGCGAGCTTCTCCTTGGCCAGCCCCAGGTCCATCGCCAGCGCCACCAGGCGGGCCTGCGCCCCGTCGTGCAGGTCGCGCTCGATCCGCCGCAGGTCCGCCGCCGCCGTGTCGACCACCACGCCCCGGTCCGACTCCAGCTCCACCACCCGCGTCGCCAGCCGCGACGGCCCCAGCAGCCCGTGCACCAGCAGCCGGTCCACCAGCGTCAGGGCCCGCACGATCCACGGCGTGGCCAGCGTGAACAACAGCCCCACCAGCGCCGTCACCGTGATCTCGAACGGGTTGTCGAGGTAGACCCGGCGCGTCTCGTCGCCGTACAGCTGCAACCCGTCCTGCCCGCCGTACGCCGGGAAGAGCCAGAACCAGACCGGGTACGTCAGCAGCGCCCAGCCGTACACCCAGAAGGTCACCGCGACGGCGAAGGAGAGGACGGCCCACGGGAGGTGCAGCACCGCGTACAGCAGGTGCCGCCAGGACGTGCCGCTCCTGAGGACCGCGCCCATCCACGCCATCGGGCCGCTCCGGCGCACCCGCAGCGGCTCCGGGTCGGCCACGTCCAGGCCGAGCAGCCCGCGCGCCCGCGCCCGCTCCAGCGCGCCGAGGCCCCGGCAGCCGGCCAGCCCCGCCGCCAGCACCGGTACGCCGAGGAACGTCACCAGCAGGCCCACGCCGAGCGAGACCGTCGTCACGGCGTACGTGAACATCAGCACGCTGATCGGCAGGCCGAGCAGCACATGGGCGAACTCCCGCCAGGTGCGGCCCTCGATCGGGGCGCGCAGCCCGGCGGGCAGCCGGAACCGCCGCCCGGCGTCCCCCTCCACGCCCCGGCCGGACGGTCCGCTCCGGTGTCCGTGGCTGTGCCCGTACTCCGTGGCCATGGGTCTGGTCCCCGTTCTCCTCGGTCCGCTGTGCTCGTGCGTCGGCGCGCCGCCCGGTGCCGGCCGTCCGGGTGGCGTGATGGCTCCCACCCTGCTGCGGCGGGGCTCCCGGGACCATGGAGGTCGTCGGCATCTTGGACGGGGGGTTTTCCCCACCCTCGCAGCGCTGACCGGTCCTCAGCGCCGCCGGTCCCGCCACGGCAGTTCGGCGGTGACGACCGTCGGGCCGCCGGAGGGCGAGTCGACGGCGAACAGGCCGTCGACGGCGCCGAGCCGCTCCGCCAGGCCGCGCATCCCCGTGCCGCCGTCGAGGCGGGCACCGCCCCGGCCGTCGTCGGTGACCTGCATCAGGAGGCGTTCCTCGGTGCGCCAGACCTCGACCGAGGCGGACCTGGCGCGGCTGTGCTTGCTGACGTTCTGCAGCAGCTCCGAGACGGTGAAGTAGGCGATGCCCTCGATGGCCTCGGCCGGCCTGGTCTCCAGGTCGACGGTCACCTTCACCGGTACCGTGCAGCGCGAGGCGACCGCGGACAGGGCGGCGTCCAGGCCGCGGTCGGTGAGGACCGCCGGATGGATGCCGCGGGCCAGGTCGCGCAGTTCCTGGAGCGCCAGCTTCACCTCGCCGTGCGCCTCCGCGACCATCGCCGCCGCCTGGTCGGGGTCCTCCAGCAGCTTCTCCTTGGCCAGGCCCAGGCCCATGGCCAGGTTGACCAGGCGGGCCTGCGCCCCGTCGTGCAGGTCGCGCTCGATCCGCCGCAGGTCCGCCGCGGCCGTGTCCACCACGACCCCCCGGTCGGACTCCAGCTCGGCGATCCGCCGCTCCAGCTCGTCGGAGGGCGACAGCAGCCCGCGCACCATCGCCCGGTCCGCGTTGGCCAGCCCGCGCGCGATGAACGGCAGCACCGGCCACAGCACGAACAGCGAGGTCAGCGTGATGGCGAAGGTGAGGACGCCCCAGGGCAGCCGTATGACGTCGTACAGGGTGGTCCGCCAGGCCACCGGGTCCTTCAGCGCCATCCACAGCCGCGGGAAGAGACCGCCCCTGCCCCGCGGGGGCAGCCGGCTCGGCTCGTCCACCCGCACCCCGAGCAGCTTCCTGGCCCGCGCCCGCTCCAGCCGGCCGAGCTGCCGGGCGCCCGTCAGACCCGCCGCGAGCAGCGGGAAGCCGACCACCGTGACGGTCAGGAAGGCGCCGGTGGACAGCACCGTGACGACGTAGACGAAGCCCAGCAGGGCCATCGGCAGGTTCGCCAGGAGATGCGCGATCTCCTTCCAGGTGTGCGCGTCGTAGGCGAGGCGGGGCGGGGGCGGCCGGCGGGAGTCCCGGTCGGCCGCCGCCGCACTCGCGGCCGCACTCGCGGCCGCCACCGTGCTCGCGGACGGGGCCGCGCTCGGGGCCGCCGCCATGCTCGCGCTCGGGGCCACCCTCGCGGGCGAAGATTTCTCGGTCACATGGGCCAGCGTGCCCGGCGGCGGGCGCCCGCGCCATGAGGTGCACCGCCGCCTTCCGCTGAGGAAAACCCCACCCCCTGTCCCGCCAGGCGCGACGGGCTGCTTACCGTCCCTTTAACAGGCCCTAGACTCACTTTGCGAGTCATAGGGTCGAGGCCAGGGGAGCGAGGGACGGACGTGCGGGAATCGACCGTCGAACCGACCGCCGTCGTCGCGGCGGACTACTTCCAGTCCTACTCGGTCGTCGGACTGCTCGCCGCCATCGGCGTGCTGTTCGTCGCCGTGGCCTTCGGCGCGGGCCGGCTGCTGCGCCCCGTCGCGCCCACCCCCGAGAAGCTGCTGACCTACGAGTGCGGCGTCGACCCCGTCGGCGAGGGCTGGGCCCACACCCAGGTCCGCTACTACGTGTACGCCTTCCTCTACGTCATCTTCGCGATCGACTCGATCTTCCTCTTCCCTTGGGCCACGGTCTTCGCCGCCCCCGGCTACGGAGCGACGACCCTGGTGGAGATGTTCATCTTCCTCGGCTTCCTGGCCGTGGGCCTGCTCTACGCCTACAAGAAGGGTGTCCTGGCATGGACGTGACGCCAGAAACGACCCCCTCGGCGACCCCCGCTGCGGGTGCCGCACCGCCCGTGCCGGCCGCGGAGCCCGTCCCGCTGCCGGAGCCCAGGCGTCTCGGCGCCCTCGCGCGCCTCGCCCCCGAGCCGATGAAGGTCGTCCTGAACTGGGGCCGCCGCTACTCGCTGTGGGTCTTCAACTTCGGCCTCGCCTGCTGCGCCATCGAGTTCATCGCCGCGTCGATGGCCCGCCACGACTTCATCCGCCTCGGCGTCATCCCGTTCGCGCCGGGCCCCCGCCAGGCCGACCTGATGGTCGTGTCCGGCACGGTCACGGACAAGATGGCGCCCGCCATCAAACGCCTGTACGAGCAGATGCCCGAGCCGAAGTACGTCATCTCCTTCGGCGCCTGCTCCAACTGCGGCGGCCCGTACTGGGACTCCTACTCCGTCACGAAGGGCGTCGACCAGATCATCCCCGTCGACGTCTACGTCCCCGGCTGCCCGCCTCGCCCCGAGGCGCTGCTCCAGGGCATCCTCAAGCTCCAGGAGAAGATCGCCCGCGAGTCGCTGGGGGAGCGGTACGGTTCCGCCCGTGCGTCGGCGGCGGCCCTGCAGAGCGACCTGGTCCGGCCCCCGGCCCCCGGCGGCACCGGCGCGGGGGAGGCCCGATGAACGGCACGGTCGGCTGGCTTCCCGCCCCCGCCGAGGACCTCTTCGGCACCGGGGCCACGGCCGAGGAGTCGTACGAGCTGCTGACCGTGGACGTGCCGCCCGCCTCCTGGACCGCCGCCCTGCGCGCCGCCCGCGACCAGCTCGGCTGCACCTACTTCGACTGGCTGAGCGCGGTCGACGAACCCGGCACGGGCTTCCGCGTCTCGGCGCACCTGGTCGCCCTCGCCCCCGTACGCCGCCTGCTGCTGCGCACCACGGTCCCGCACGAGGCCCCCGCCCTCGCCTCCGCCGTCGACGTCTACGCGGGCGCGGCCTGGCACGAACGCGAGACCCACGAGATGTTCGGCGTCACGTTCGAGGGGCACCCCGCCCTGGACCACCTCCTGCTGCCGGAGACCTTCGAGGGCCACCCCCTGCGCAAGGACTTCGTCCTCGCCGCCCGCGTCGCCAAGGCCTGGCCGGGCGCGAAGGAGCCGGGCGAGTCCGAGCACGGCGGCCCCAAGCGGCGCCAGATGCTCCCGCCGGGCGTCCCCGACCCGAACGAATGGGGCCCCCTGAAGGGCCAGCTCCCGGCCCCGGCGCGCCCGGCCCGCGGCCCGGCCCGTGCCGCGGGCGAGCGGCCCGCACGCCGCCCCCGCACCGCCGCGGAGGGCTCCGCGAGCCGGCCGCCGACGGCCGCCTCCGCCCCCGCGGAAGCCGCCCCGCCACCCGCGACGGGCCCCCGCCGCACCCGGAGCGCGGGCGAGGGCTCGGCTTCACAGCGTGCGGCGGGTCCGGGGGGTTCGGACGGCTCGGGGGAGACTCCGGCTCCTGCGGCGGGCCCGGGTGCGGGTCCGGCCACGGGTCCGGCCACGGGTCCGCGTCGTGCGCGGAGCGCGGGCGAGGGCTCGGCCTCGCAGCGTGCGGCGGGTCCGGGGGGTTCGGACGGCTCGGGGGAGACTCCGGCTCCTGCGGCGGGCCCGGGTGCGGGTCCGGCCACGGGTCCGGCCACGGGTCCGCGTCGTGCGCGGAGCGCGGGCGAGGGCTCGGCTTCACAGCGTGCGGCGGGTCCGGGGGGTTCGGACGGCTCGGGGGAGACTCCGGCTCCTGCGGCGGGCCCGGGTGCGGGTCCGGCCACGGGTCCGGCCACGGGTCCGCGTCGTGCGCGGAGCGCGGGCGAGGGCTCGGCCTCGCAGCGTGCGGCGGGGGAAGGTACGGCCGCCGGCGAGCAGGCGGGGCCCGCCGCTGCGGCGCCGCCCGCAGGGCCGCGCCGCTCCCGCAGCGCGTCCGAAGGCTCCGCCTCCCAGCGCGCCCAGGCCCCGGCGGCGGAGCAGCCGGTCCGCCCGGCCACCCCGCGCAGCCCCGACGCCCCCTGGCACCACGCCCGTCCGGCCTTCGACGACTCGGGGAAGCCCGAGGCCGTCTCGGGGAAGCCAGAGGCCTCCTCGGGACCGCCCGCTGCCCATTCCTCGCCCGAGGCCGGCTCGGGGCCGTCCGCTGCCCAGTCCTCGCCCGAGGCCGGCTCGGGGTCGTCCGCTGCCCAGTCCTCGCCCGAGGCCTCCTCGGGGCCGTCCGCTGGCGAGTTCCCGGCGGAGGCCGGCTCGGGGCCGCCCGCGCCGGAACCCCCGGCCGCCCCCGCCGAGCCGGCCGACCCGGCCGCCCGCAACGAGCCGGCCGACCCGGCCGACCCGGCCGACCCGGCCGGCCCGGCACCCGACGCACCGCACCCCCCCACGCCCGAGGACCCCCCAGGAGGCCGGCAGTGAACGACGTGCTCGACGTCGCCGTGCGGCTCCTGGTCGTCTTCGGCGTCTTCCTCGTGCTCCCCCTGGTCATCGGCCAGACCGAGCACAAGGTGATGGCCCACATGCAGGGCCGCCTCGGCCCGATGTACGCCGGCGGCTTCCACGGCTGGGCCCAGCTCGTCGCGGACGGCGTGAAGTTCGCGCAGAAGGAGGACGTGGTCCCGGCGGGCGCGGACCGCCGTATCTTCCAGCTCGCCCCCGCCGTGGCCCTGCTCCCCTACCTCCTGGTCCTGCTGGCCATCCCGGTCGGCCCCGGCGAGGGCGCGGTCGGAGTCGTCGTCGACGCGGGCGTCTTCTTCGTGCTCGCGGTGATGGGCGTCGGCGTCCTCGGCTCGCTCATGGCCGGCTGGGCCAGCGCCAACAAGTTCTCCCTCCTCGGCGGCCTGCGCACCGCCGCCCAGCTGCTCGCCTACGAACTGCCGATGCTGCTCGCCGCCGCCTCCGTCGCCATGGCGGCCGGCACGGTCTCCCTGCCCGGCATCCTCGACGCCTTCGAGTGGTGGTGGCTGCCCTGGCAGATCGTCGGCGCGGTCGTCTTCTTCGTGGCGGGGCTGGCCGAGCTCCAGCGCCCCCCGTTCGACATGCCCGTCGCCGACTCGGAGATCATCTTCGGCGCGTACACCGAGTACACGGGCCTGCGTTTCGCCCTGTTCCTGCTCGCCGAGTACGCCGGGATCGTCGTCCTGTGCGGTCTGACCACCGTCCTGTTCCTGGGCGGCTGGCACGGCCCCTGGGGTGCCGACGGCCTCGGCTGGGTCTGGACCCTGCTGAAGACGGCCGTGCTCGCGTTCGTCGTGATCTGGCTGCGCGTCACCTACCCCCGGCTGCGCGAGGACCAGCTCCAGAAGCTCTCCTGGACCCTCCTCGTCCCCCTCTCCCTCGCCCAGATCGCCCTCACCGGCATCGTCAAGGTGGTGATCCAGTAGCCATGGCCGCGTCCCTCCCGCCCACCCGGCCCCGTGTCCCCGGCAGCGGTCTCGCCAAGGGCCTGGCCGTCACCCTGCGCACGATGACGAAGAAGACCGTCACCGAGCAGTACCCGGACGTCCAGCCCGACCTCCCGCCCCGCACCCGCGGGGTGATCGGCCTGTTCGAGGAGAACTGCACGGTGTGCATGCTGTGCGCCCGTGAGTGCCCCGACTGGTGCATCTACATCGACTCCCACAAGGAGACGGTCCCGCCCGCCGCCCCGGGCGGCCGCGAGCGCAGCCGCAACGTCCTCGACCGGTTCGCGATCGACTTCTCCCTGTGCATGTACTGCGGTATCTGCATCGAGGTCTGTCCTTTCGACGCGCTGTTCTGGTCCCCGGAGTTCGAGTACGCCGAGACCGACATCCGCGACCTCACCCACGAGCGCGACAGACTCCGCGAGTGGATGTGGACGGTGCCCGCCCCGCCGGCCCTGGACCCCGGAGCGGAGGAACCGAAGGAGATCGCCGCCGCCCGCAAGACCGCCGAGAAGCTGGCCGCCCAGCAGGACGCCGAGAAGCCGCCGGCCCCGCAGGACGCCGAGAAGCCGCCGGCCTCGCAGCAGGAGGCCGCCGGCACCCCGGCCGCCCAGCAGGGTCCGACAGCCACCCCGACCACCCGGCAGGCCCCGGCAACCACCCGCTCCGCAGCGCCGGTACCGCCCGCACCGCCCGCCGACGCCGCGACCGAGCCGCACGCCGACGAGCAGGCGCGCGCCGCCGAGCGGCCCACCCGGCCGACGGGCGAGTCCCGGCAGCAGACGGACTCGCCCCGGCAGGAGGGCAAGGAATGACACCCCCAGCAGCAGCCGCCACCGCCCTCGCGGCGGACGCCACGCGCCTGGCCGCCGACCGCCCCGGCTTCCTCTCCCCGACCGGCGTCGAGATCGCCTTCCTCCTCGTCGGCGTGGTCACCTTCGGTGCCGCGCTCGTCACCGTCACCACCCGGCAGCTGGTGCACGCCGCCCTGTGGCTGGTGGTGACCCTCGGCGGACTCGCCGTCGAGTACCTCCTGCTCACCGCCGAGTTCATCGCATGGGTGCAGGTACTGATCTACGTCGGATCCGTCGTCGTCCTCCTCCTGTTCGGCCTGATGCTCACCAGGGCCCCGATCGGCCGCTCCCCGGACGCCGACTCCGGCAACCGCTGGGCCGCCCTCACCGTGGCCGTCGCCACGGCCGCCGCCCTGGTCTGGGTCGTCGTCGACGCCTTCCGCACGACCTGGATCGACCTGGACGGCGCCCCCGCCGGCTCCACCGAGGTCACCGGCAAGGCCCTCTTCCAGAACTGGGTCCTCCCCTTCGAGGCCCTCTCCGTCCTCCTGCTGGCCGCCCTGGTCGGCGCGATCGTCCTGTCCCGCAAGGCGAAGGCCGACGCGACGGCCACCTCGCCGGGCGGGCGGCCGGCCGGCCCACCGAGCAGCCGGACGACCCCCGGTCCCCGCACCGGCAAGGACGGTGCCCGCTGATGCACCTCGCCTACCCCGCCGTGCTCTCCGCCCTCCTGTTCTGCACCGGCCTGTACGGCGTCCTGGCCCGCCGCAACGCCATCCTGGTCCTGATGTCGGTCGAGCTGATGCTCAACGCCGTCAACCTCAACCTCGTCGCCTTCGACGTCTGGCTCAGCCGGGCCGCCGAGGAGACGCTGCACTCCGGCCAGGCCCTGACCCTGTTCACCATCGCCATCGCGGCCGCCGAGATCGGCATCGGTCTCGCGATCGTCCTGGCCGTCCACCGCAACCGCGGCACCGCGGACATCGACAAGCTCCGCGACACCGCCGAGGGCCACGAGAGCGACGGACCCGACGGCGGGGCCCGCGCGGCCCGGCCGGCCGCCGAGAAGGCCGAGGCCACCGCGTGACCACCACGACCCTCGCCCACCTCGTTCCGCTCCTTCCGTTCCTGGGTGCGGCCACCGGGCTGCTCCTCGGCCGCACCGCCCCCGGCTTCGTCCGGCCGGTCGCCGTCCTGCCGACGCTCGCCTCGCTCGTCCTCGCCGTCCTGGTCGCCGTCCGCCAGGGCGGTGACGAGGCCGTCGACTCCGCCACGGAACTCACACCCACCGGCTCGGTGCCGATCGAGCTCGCCCTGCACATCGACGGCTTCGCCGCCCTCGTCGCCGTCCTGGTCGCCTTCGTCGCGCTGTGCGTGCAGATCTACTCGACCGGCTATCTGCAGGACGACCCGCGCTACCCCTCGTACGCCGCGCTCGTCTCCCTGTTCACCTCCGCCATGCTCCTCGTCGTCTACTCGGGCGACCTGATGGTGCTGCTGGTCGGCTGGGAAGTCATGGGCATCTGCTCCTACTTCCTGGTCGGCCACTACTGGGAGACCCCGGAGGCCCGCGCCGCCTCCCTGAAGGCCTTCCTGGTCACCAAGCTCGGTGACGTCCCCTTCCTGATCGGCCTGTTCGCGCTCGCCGTCGACGCCGGATCGTTCCGCATCACACGGGTGCTCGGCGCCGTCGCGAGCGGCGGACTCGACCACCCCACGCTGATCGCGCTGCTGCTCCTGGCGGGTGTGGCGGGCAAGTCGGCGCAGTTCCCGCTGCACTCCTGGCTGCCCGACGCGATGGCGGGCCCGACCCCCGTCTCCGCGCTGATCCACGCCGCGACGATGGTCGCCGCCGGTGTCTACTTCGTCGCCCGTCTCCTCCCCGTCTTCCAGGCCTCCTCGGCCGCCCTGGTCGTCCTCGCCGCCATGGCCGCCGTCACCATGGCGGGCTCGGGCCTCGCCGCGCTCGCCCAGGACGACATCAAGCGGGTCCTCGCCTACTCGACGATCGGGCAGCTCGGCTACATGACCGGCGCCCTGGCCGTCGGCGACCGCGGCGCCGCCGTCTTCCACCTCCTGTCCCACGGCGCCTTCAAGGCGCTGCTGTTCCTCGCGGCGGGCGTGATCATCCACGCCGCCGGCACCAACTCACTGGCCGCCATGTCCCGCATGGGCGGCCTGCGCGACCGCGTCCCCGACGCCTACTGGACGATGACCGTGGCACTGCTCGCGCTCGCCGCGATCCCGCCCTTCAGCGGCTTCTTCTCCAAGGAGGCCGTCCTCGGCGCCGCCGAGCACGTCACCACCGGTCACACCGAGCACGTCCCCGCCGCCGCGGGCTGGATCGTCCTGGTCGCCGGCCTGGTCACGGCCCTGCTCACCGCCGCGTACGCGATGCGTCTGTGGCTGCTCGCCTTCCGCGGCCACGGCACCGAGGCCCCGGACCACGGCAGGCAGCCCCTGACGATGACCGTGATCCTGTGGGTGCTCGCCGCGCCCTCGCTCGCCCTGGGCGGACTGGCGTACCAGTCGCTGCCCGGGTGGTTCGACGGCGGTGAGCTGACCCCGACCCTCGTCACCTCGGTCCTGGGCACCGGCCTGGCCCTGGCCGGCGGCGTCGTCACCTACGCCGCCTGGCGGCACACCACCGCGCGCGCGGCCCGCGTCCCGCTGGGCGCGGCGGCCGCCCACCCCGAGGGCGACGCCGGGCAGGTCGAGGCCGAGGCCATCGCGGCCCACGCACCCGCCTACGGCGACGTGGCCCGGGCACCCGACCCGGCGGACCCCGGACGCCTGCTGCTCGGCCCCCTGCACCGGCACGCGGCCGTCGGCTTCCACCTGGACGCCGTGTACTCGGCGCTGTTCGTCCGCCCCGTCCAGGGCGGCGCCGGTCTGGTGCGGTTCCTCGACCGCGAGGTCGTCGACACCTACGTACGCGGGGCGGGCGCCCTGCCCCGCTGGCTGGGGGCCGCCGTGCGGCGCGCCCAGACCGGCAATGTGCAGACCTATGTGAGCGCGCTGCTCGCCGGCACCGTCGTCCTGGTGGTCGCCGTCGTCCTCGTCGCCACCGGAGCGTGAGCAGCCGTGATCGATATCAACGAGTCCGTGATGCAGTTCCTTCTCGCGTTCGTCGTCGCCGGGCCGCTCCTCGGCGCCGCCGCCGCTCTCCTGCCCGCCCCGCCGGGACTGAAGGGGAAGTCGCCCGAACAGGCCGTGCTGCGGCACGGCGTGACGGTGACCGGTGCCGTGCTCGTCGCGGCGATCGTCCTGGCACTCGGCTTCGACCACGACCAGCCGTCGAAAATGCAGGCCACGACGGACATCAGCTGGATCCCCGCGCTCGACGTGCGGATCCACCTCGGTATCGACGGCATTTCCCTCCCCCTCGTCGTCCTGACCGCGCTGCTGACCTTCCTGTGCGCGCTCTACTCGTATTCCAAGATGCCCGCGGGTCCGACCCCGAAGGCCTTCGTCGCCCTGCTGCTCGTCCTGGAGTCCGGCACCCTCGCCACCTTCGCCGTCCTCGACCTGCTGCTCTTCTTCCTCGCCTTCGAGATGGTCCTGATCCCGATGTACTTCCTCATCGCCCGTTGGGGCGGTGCGGGGCGGACTCAGGCCGCCTGGAAGTTCATCCTCTACACGTTGCTCGGTTCCGTGGTCATGCTGCTGGGCCTGCTCCTGATCGGCATCACGGCGGGCACATTCGACATAGTGGCACTCGCCACTGACAACGGCCGCTCGCTGACCACGTCGGTGCAGGTCATCGCCGTTCTTGCGGTCGGGATCGGGCTCGCGGTCAAGACACCGATGTGGCCGTTGCACAGCTGGCTGCCGGACGCCCACACCGCCGCGCCGACCGTCGGCTCGGTCCTGCTGGCCGGCGTACTGCTGAAGATGGGTACGTACGGATTCGTCCGCATCCTGCTGCCGGTCACGCCGGACGGACTGCGCACCTTCGCCCCCTACCTCGCCGCCTTCGCCGTCGTCGGGATCATCTACGGGTCGCTGGCCTGCCTCGCCCTCGCCAGGCGGGGCGCGAAGGGGGACCTGAAACGCCTCGTCGCCTACTCCTCCGTCGGCCACATGGGCTTCGTCCTGCTCGGCATCGCCACGATGACCCCGACCGGCGTGAACGGCGCCCTGTTCGCCAACATCGCCCACGGCCTCATCACCGGCCTGCTGTTCTTCCTGGTCGGCGCGTTGAAGGACCGCACCGGCACCACCGACCTCGACGCCCTGGCCGACCGGACCGGCGCCGCGCTGTACGGCAGGGCCCCGCGCTTCGGCGGTCTGCTGGCCTTCGGCGCCGTCGCCTCCCTCGGCCTGCCGGGCCTGGCCGGGTTCTGGGGCGAGATGCTCGCGCTGTTCGGCGCGTTCCAGCCCGCCGCCGGCCTGAGCCGGCCGGCCTTCCTCACCTTCATGGCGATCGGCGCGTTCGGCACCCTGCTCACCGCCGCGTACCTGCTCGTCGTGGTCCGCCGGGTCTGCATGGGCGCCGTCCCGCAGGAGGCGCCGACGCTCGCCGACGTGCGCACGTACGAGTACGCGGCGTGGACGCCGCTGGTCGCCCTCACCGTCGTCGCCGGACTCTGGCCGAAGGTCCTCCTCGGCCTGACCGACCCGGCCGTGCAGCAGCTCCTCGCAGGAGGCACCCGATGAGCTCCCTGGCCCAGTCGCCGGCCGAGTCCCTGGTCCAGTCCGTCGACTGGCTGGCCGTCGCGCCGCCCACCATCGCGGCCGTGGTGGCCCTCGCCGTCCTGGTCGCCGACCTGTTCGTCGGCGAGGCCCGCAAGGCGCTCCTGGGGTGGGCCTCCGTGGCCGGCCTGGCCCTGTCCACGCTGATGCTGCTGCCGATCCTGGACGGCGACCGCTCCACCTTCTGTCTCACCGGCGACGCCGACGTGTGCAGCTACACGGCGGACGGGTTCACGCTCGCCGTCCAGTTGCTGGTCCTCGGCGGCGCCCTCCTGGCGGCCCTGCTCTCCGTCACGGCCCTCAAGGACGCGCGCGGGGGGCTCCCCGAGGGCGAGTTCTGGTTCCTGCTGCTCTCCTCGGCGGCCGGCGCCGCCCTGCTGCCCGCCTCCCGCGACCTCGCGACGCTGATCGTCGCCCTGGAGGTCGCCTCCCTGCCGGCGTTCGCCCTGGTCGGCATCCGGCACGGCGACAAGCGCTCCTCCGAGGCGGCCCTGAAGTTCTTCCTGTCGTCGGTCACCGCGACCGCCGTCAGCCTCATGGGCATCAGCTTCGTCTACGCCGCCACCGGCAGCCTCTACCTGACCCGGATCGCCGAACGCATCCAGGACGTCGACGGGCAGCTGCACACCCTCACCCAGACCGGCGTCGTGCTCACCCTCATCGGCTTCGCCTTCAAAACGGCCGCCGTGCCCTTCCACTTCTGGGTGCCCGACACCTACGTGGGCGCCCCCCTGCCGGTCGCGGCCTACCTGTCGGTGGTCGGCAAGGCGGTCGGCTTCTCCGGGCTGATCCTCGTCACGGTCATCGCCTTCCCGTCGTACGCCGAGGTCTGGGGTCCGGCACTGGCCGTCCTGGCCGCCCTCACCATGACCGTCGGCAACGTGGGCGCCCTCCGCCAGCAGGGCACGCGCGCGTACAGCGCGGTACGCCTGCTCGCCTGGTCCTCCGTCGGCCAGGCCGGCTACCTCCTGGTCCCGATCGCCGCCGCCGCGTACTCCGGCGACGCCGAGCACTCGATCGGCTCCACGGTCGCCTACGCGCTCATGTACGCCGCCGTGAACCTGGGCGCCTTCGCGGTGGCCGCACTGGTGGGCCGTACGCGAACCCTCAACCGCGTCAGCGACTACCGCGGCCTGTACGCCACCAACCCCGTGACCGCGCTGCTGCTGGCGTTCTTCCTGCTCTGCCTGGCCGGACTGCCGCCCGGCGTCATCGGCCTGTTCGCCAAGGTCACCGTCTTCTCCGCGGCCGTCGACGCGGGCCTCGGCTGGCTGGCCGTGGTCATGGCCGTCAACGTGGTGATCGCGCTGTTCTACTACCTCCAATGGTCGGCGCTGCTGTTCCGCGCCCCCGAGGGAGAGCCGGCCGGGCATCTCGTCCCGGCCCCGGTCACCGCCGCGATCGCGCTGACCGCGGTCGTCGGCGTGGTCCTGTCCGGAGCACCCCAGCTGGTGCTGCGCTTCGCGGACACCGGACTGTTCTAGGCGGACGCCGCCGAGACCCTTCCCCGGCCGTCCGGGCGCCCTCACCCGGACGGCCGACGGGCGCCGCCGCACGCACCAGGGAACTGGCGGGCCTCGCCTCGCGTTGTCCAGATCGGGAGGGTCCACTGGAGGTGTCACCACGGCACCAGCGGGACCGCAGATCTACTGGCAAAGGGTTCCCCTGCTGCACCACTTGGAGGGCGTACCGTGCACCGCCGGCACAACGGGCTCAGGACCGCAGTACTCCTCGGGGGACTGTCCGCACTCATCATCCTCATCGGCAGCTTCTTCGGGCGGGCCGGGCTCGTCGTCGCCGTCCTGATCGCGCTGGCCACCAACGCGTACGCCTACTGGAACAGCGACAAGCTGGCACTGCGGGCGATGCGGGCCCGTCCGGTGAGCGAGTTCGAGGCCCCCGCGCTGTACCGCATGGTGCGCGACCTCTCCACGCAGGCCCGCCAGCCCATGCCCCGTCTGTACATCTCCCCGACGGAGGCGCCGAACGCCTTCGCGACCGGCCGCAACCCGCGCAACGCCGCCGTGTGCTGCACCGAGGGCATCCTGCGCCTGCTGGACGAGCGCGAGCTGCGCGGCGTCATCGGCCACGAGCTGAGCCACGTCTACAACCGCGACATCCTGATCTCCTCGGTCGCCGGCGCCCTCGCCTCCGTGATCATGTTCCTGGTCAACTTCGCCTGGCTGATCCCGATCGGCCGCTCCGACGACGACGACGGTCCCGGCCTCCTCGGCATGTTGCTGATCATGATCCTGGGCCCGCTGGCGGCGTCCCTCATCCAGTTGGCCATCAGCCGGTCCCGCGAGTACGAGGCCGACGCCTCCGGCGCCCAGCTCACCGGCGACCCGCTCGCCCTCGCCGGCGCGCTGCGCAAGCTGGAGGCCGGCACCAAGCAGCTCCCGCTGCCGCCCGAGCCCCGGATCGAGACCGCGAGCCACATGATGATCGCGAATCCGTTCCGTCCCGGACAGGGCTTGTCCAAGATGTTCTCCACGCACCCGCCCATGGCGGAGCGCATCGCCCGCCTCGAACAGATGGCAGGTCGTCGCCCATGAAGACCGTCCTGAACGTCGTATGGCTCGTCCTGAGCGGCTTCTGGCTGTTCCTCGGCTATCTGCTGGCGGGCGTGCTGCTGTGCATCACCGTCATCGGCATCCCGTTCGGCGTCGCCGCGTTCCGCATCGGCGTCTACGCCCTGTGGCCCTTCGGGTACACGACGGTCGAGCGCCGCGACGCGGGAGCCCCCTCCTGCGTCGGCAACGTCCTGTGGCTGGTCCTGGCGGGCTGGTGGCTGGCCCTCGCCCACGTCGTCACCGGCATCGCGCTGTGTGTCACGATCATCGGCATCCCGTTCGGCATCGCCAACTTCAAGCTCATCCCGGTCTCGCTGCTGCCGCTCGGCCGGGAGATCGTCTCCACGGACAGGCCGTTCGCGGCCGGTTGGTGACACCCGCCCCGACAGCGGGGTTGTCCACAGGCGGGTGGTTGTCCACAGGCCGGCCCGATCGTCAGTGCCGCCTTGCATCATGAACCCATGACCGAGATCGAGCAGTTGCTGGCACGGGTGGACAGCAAGGCCCGCCACACCCGCCCGTGGGGCCGGACTTCCCTGCCCGAGCCCGTGGACGCCGCCACGGTGGCCCGCGCCGAGGCCGCGCTCGGCTTTCCTCTGCCACCGCTGCTCGTCGAGCTCTACCTGCGGACAGGGGACGGCGGTTTCGGCCCGGAGTACGGTCTGCTGCCCCTGCTCGACAGCGCGCCCGCCGACGAGCCCGCCGCCGTCGTGCAGTACCTCGCCCATCGCCGCAGCGGCCACCAGGATCCCGAGTGGCCCTGGCCCGAAGGGGTGCTGCCGATATCGCACTGGGGCTGCGCGATGTACGCGTGCGTGGACTGCCTCGACCCTGAGGCCCCCGTCCTGCTCTTCGAACCGAACGCCGACGACGCCGACCACGCCTGGTACGTGGACGCTGCCAGCCTCACGGCCTGGTTGCGCGCCTGGGTCGACGGCACCGGCTGGTACGAGGAGACGAACCAAGGGCTGGACCTGGCGCCCTGGCCCGGCCTGCGCGGACGGACCACCCGGGCACCGGCCTCCTAGCAGCGCCCCACCGCCGCCGTCCGTGTGCCGGCCGCGGCACGGCGGCCCCGCGCGCGAGGCCGTGCAGCCACCAAGCCCCGCCGGGCCGTCCTGGTGGAGCGGGGCGAACCGCAGCACGAGATCACGCGCTCCCGGGAACACAGCCCCGAAAGAGCGCGGGCACAGCACGGAAGGGCAGGTTCACGGCATGACCGTCATCGGCTGGATCATCCTCGGACTCCTGGCCGGAGCCATCGCCAAGTTCCTGCTGCCGGGCCGCGACCCGGGCGGGTTGCTCGGCACGACCGTGATCGGCATCGCGGGCGCGTTCATCGGCGGCTGGATATCGGCCCGCTGGCTGGACCACCCGATCAGCAAGGACTTCTACGACGGCGCCACCTGGGCGGCGGCGACCGGCGGCTCGCTGGTCCTGCTGATCGAGTACCGCATCCTGTTCGGTCACTCGCGCGACTGACCGGGCACGGGGCGCGCAGGCGCGCTCCGCGCCGGCTGGGCGGGGCGGGCCACCGGACATCAGGCGCCCGCCCTCCCTGAGGCGCCCCGGCCGCGTGCTCGGACCCGGGCGGCGGCCCGGGCCCGTGCGGCGTCGGTCAGCGGTAGTTCACGAACTGCAGCGCGAAGTCGAAGTCCTTGCCCTTCAACACGGCGATCACGGCCTGCAGGTCGTCCCGGCTCTTGGAGCTGACGCGCAGCTCGTCGCCCTGGACCTGGGCCTTGACGCCCTTCGGGCCCTCGTCACGAATGATCTTCGCCACCTTCTTCGCGTTCTCCTGGGAGATGCCCTCCTGGATCGACGCGAAGATCTTGTACTCCTTGCCCGAGAGCTGGGGCTCGCCCGCGTCGAGGGCCTTCAGCGAGATGCCACGCTTGATCAGCTTGGACTGGAAGACGTCGAGGACGGCCTTCACGCGGTCCTCGGAGTTCGCCTCCATCAGGATCTTCTCACCGGACCACGAGATCGAGGCACCCACGCCCTTGAAGTCGTAGCGCTGCGAGATCTCCTTGGCGGCCTGGTTGAGGGCGTTGTCGACCTCCTGCCGCTCGACCTTCGAGACGATGTCGAAACTGGAGTCGGCCATGTGCTGTGGCTCCTTGTATCGGGGTGCGAATCGGGTGCGTAGCGGCTACGCGGCGCGGCGGCCGGGCCCGGCGGGAACCGGGGCCGCATCCGCACAAGCCTAGCCACCCCGTGTCCCCCGGGCGCAGATCAATCAGGTGGCGAAGCACCCCTCCGTATCGGGTATTGTTTACGTCGTTGCCGGCGAGCACCGCAGAAAAGCGGTTCGAACGGCAGCGAACCCCGGCGGTGTGCCCGAGCGGCCAAAGGGAGCAGACTGTAAATCTGCCGGCTCAGCCTTCCCAGGTTCGAATCCTGGCGCCGCCACACTGGGGAAGACCCCCGTCGATCTGCGGAAACGCAGATCGACGGGGGTCTTGTCGTATGCGGAGGCAGGGCTGACCGGTCGTCGGCTGCCGCCGTGTCCGGCCTGTGTTACACACGAGTCATGTCGCATATGTCGGTCTCGGTGTCCTGTGGGTGGCGGACGGCCGGGTCCCCGGTCGGGGCCCGCCCCGGACCGGGGACGGGATGACCGTGCCGGGCCCGGCCGACGACGACGCGGGCGCGCTGCAGGACGCCGCTCTCACCCGGTCGGTGCTGAGGTCGGCGGCCGCGAATCCGCGCTGTCTGCCCGAGCTCCTGGCCGCGTACGCCGTGCGGCACATGGGCCCGGTCGCCGTCCGTTCGGTGGCCCGGACGCGGGCCGCCCGCCCCGACGCTGTCATGGCCGAACTACGGGCCTTGACGCTCACCCGCGGCAAGCGCCGGGTCGTCACCGAGGGAGCGATCGTCGGCGGCCCCCTGTTGATCATGGCGCCGTTCGCCTTCTGCGCGGCACTGCTCAGCCAGGCGCGTACCTGCCTGGAGTTGGCCGCCCTGGAGGGACAGGACGCCACCACCCCCGTTCGCGGCGCCGAACTCCTGGTCCTGCAGGGGGTGCACGCGGACGTCGGCCGCGCAGGGGCCGCGCTCGCGGAGGCGGCACTCGCCGAACGGAGAAGGACGGACGGGAAGCGGGCCGGGAGAAGCACCGGGCGGGCGGCCGGGCCGGAGGGGACCCGGGAGCGCCAGGACGGCATGCCGGAGAGGACCTGGGAGCGCGAGGACGGCATGCCGGAGGCCGGCGGGCGGCGCATGACGGTCCTGTGGCAGCTGACCGTGCGGATGGCGCGCGTCCTGGGGCTGGTTCCGCCGAAAGGTGAGGCGACGGCGGGCGGCCTGCGGCGATGGCTGGTCACGGTGGGGCGTTACGCCCTGCTCGGCGCCGTGTTCCTGGTCGGCATGGTCGCTCCGCTCGTCTGGATCCCGTACGTGGGCCGGTCGTACAGCCGGTCCACCGATCGCCTCCTGGACCGGGCCACGGCCTTCTACTCCGGTGAGCCGGTGGCCCGGCCGCGGCGGTCCGCGCGGATCGACCCCGGGATGCTGGCGGCCACCGTCAGGGCGCTGCTCTCGCTCCTCATCCCCGTGGGCCTCGTCCTCGCCGTCGTCCTCGCCGACCTGCGGCTGGCGGGCAGTCACTGGCCCGTCTTCGGCATCACCCTGATCACGGCCTCCTGCGCGGTGGCGGCGGCCTGGCAGTGGCGGCGCCACCGCCGACGCCGTACCGGCTGACGGGGGTTCAGGCACACTGGGCCCCATGAGCTCCCGCTCCTCCCAGCCCCCGCACTCCTCCCGCCGGAGGACCTGCCCCGAGTGCCGTCGCGAGATCGCCGTCGTCGCGGGGCGGTTCGCCCGGCACGACCCGCCCGGCGCGCGCGGGAGCGGCCGGCTGGTCTCGTGCCCCGGGTCGCGCCGGCAGGCGCAACTGGGGGCGGTCCAGCCGTCGTTGGACGGGCATGTCCTGCCGGAGTTCCCCGGGCAGCTACCGCTGTTCTGAGGGGCGTACCGAGGTGTGCGCCGCCGTGGCCGGGCTCAGTTCCCGGCCACCGACTTCACGGCCACCGACACCGGGGTCGACCCGCTGATCAGTTCCAGGGTCAGGCCCGCCGTCGCCGGGGTCTCCAGCAGCTCCGCCAGCACGGCGGCCACGTCGTCGCGCGGGACCGGGCCGCGGCCGGTGTGCGCCTCCAGGCGGACCAGGCCGGTGCCGGCGTCGTCCGTGAGTGCGCCCGGGCGCAGAATCGTCCACTCCAGCGTGTCCTGGCGGCGGACGTGCGCGTCGGCCGCGCCCTTGGCGCGCAGGTAGACGTCGAAGACCTCGTCGCCCTGGTGGTCCGGGTCGGCGCCTATCGAGGAGACGACCAGCAAGCGGCGTACGCGCGCCCGGACCGCCGCGTCCGCGAACAGCACCGCCGCGCCCTCGTCCACCGTCTCCTTGCGCGCCGCCCCGCTGCCCGGACCGGCGCCGGCCGCGAACACCGCCGCGTCGGCGCCCTGCAAGTACGCCGCGACCTGCTCGACCGTGGCCGACTCCAGGTCCAGCAGGACCGGTTCGGCGCCCGCCTCCCGCAGGTCGTCACCCTGCTCGGGGCGGCGGATGATGCCCGCCACCTCGTAGCCGCGCGCGGAGAGCAGCCGCTCCAGCCGCAGCGCGATCTGTCCATGGCCTCCAGCGATGACTATGCGCATGTTTCCGACCGTACGCCCGAACGGCCGCATCCGCCCCACGGGACGGACAGGGCCCCGGACGGCCTCCCGGGCGGCCCCCAGCAGGTCTCCCGGACGGCCCCGGCGGCCCTCCCGGACGGCGCGCCGAGAAGAACCTCTCCCGCATGCGCCCAGAAGGTCCCAGGACGGCCTTTCGGACGGCCCTCCCGGACGGCGGGGCGGCGGGGACGCCCCCCGCGTGCGGCCCCGTGGCCGTGGCGGCCGGGCGGGCGCACCCGCCGGCCGCCACGGCTACGACAACTCCCCCCGCCCCTGCCGGGGCAGCCCCAGCTCGGCCGACGCGGCCGAGTTGCAGTACTCCCGCACCGCGCTCGTCCGCGCCACCACGCGCCCCCGGTGCACCACGATCCGGCTGTACGCCAGGGACAGCGCGCCCGCCAGCCGGTCCCCGCGGACGGCCAGCAGCTCGGCCGGGAAGCCCGCCTCCACCCGGACCTCGGGCAGGCCCAGGGCGGCGCGGGCGGAGGTGCTCACGGCGTCGTAGGCGTCCTCGGCACCCAGACCGTGCTGGGAGGCCAGGAGGTGGGCGGCCTCCAGGGGGTCGCCGCGGCCCACCGGGTTCGCGGTGTCCCGGAGGGCGCCACTGCCGGCGGCGAGGCGTACGCCGGCGGCGCGCAGCAGCCGTACGGGCGCCGTCCCGCGCCGGTCGGCGCCCGCGCAGCCGCCCTGGGGCAGGCACACCACGGTCACCCCGGCCGCCGCCAGCTGGTCGGCGGTGCGGGACGCCACGTCGGCGGGCAGGTCGCCCAGGCCGCCGCAGGGGCCGACCGTCACGCCCGGGCGCAGGCCGCCGGCCATCGCGGCGAGGCGGGCCAGCCGCGCCGGGTCGGTGGCGTCGGTGTGCAGGTCGACGAGGCAGCCGTGTTCGGAGGCGACCTCCAGGACGGCCTCCACGTAGCCCGTCGGATCGGGGTCGAGGTCCGGACAGCCGCCCACCACGGAGGCGCCCATCTTCAGCGCGTCCCGCAGCATGGCGAGCCCGTCCGCGCCGGCCGCCCCGGTCAGCACCCGCGGCATCGCCACCGTGGTCAGCTCGGCGAGCCCGCGCAGCGCGCGACGCGCCCGCAGTACGGCGGTCAGCGCGCCCAGCCCCTGTACGTCCCCCACGCGGACGTGGGCGCGCAGCGCGGTCGCCCCGTGCCCCAGTTGCAGCAGCGTGGCCTCGGTGGCCCGGCGCTGGACGTCCTGCGGGTCGTACGGCACCGGGGCGCCGCCGTCGGCGGACAGGGCCGTGTCGGCGTGGGCGTGGGCCTCGGCGGGGGCCGGCAGGAGGAGGTAGCCGTGCAGGTCCACCCGGTCACCGCCACCGGTGCCGCCGGTGCCCCCGGCCCCGCCGCGGGTGCCGCCGCCCGTTCCGCCCAGGCTGCCGGCCGTGCCCACCGCCTCGATCCGTCCGCCGTCCAGCCGGACGTCCACCGTCCGGCCGTCGGTCAGCCGCGCGCCGCACAGCAGCAGGGGAGCCGCGTCGCCCTGCCCCGAGCCCGACGGGGACGACGACGAAGGGGGCGGCTGCGGCTGGCTGTCGGGCATCGCACTCCAGGGGACGTGTCGGGTTCGGGGCGGATCGCGGTCGGGCTCATGGCCTACCGCCGCGCCATGGACACAAGATCACGCAGAGTGAGTCGAGCCTAGGGCGGCGTCCGGCCCGTGGCGCGGAGGAGCGCAATAGTCGTACCGGTGTGGTCCGCCGGACGGGACCGGTGCCCCAGCGGCCCCCGGGGCTGCTGAGAGGTGCGCGGCGGGGGCGCGGGAACGGATTTGGGTGAACGGCGGCCGAGCGTGTAATGTCTTCATCGCTCGCCCCAATAGCTCAGTCGGCAGAGCGTCTCCATGGTAAGGAGAAGGTCAACGGTTCGATTCCGTTTTGGGGCTCTGGTGTGAGAGGTTCCCGTCGTCAGGCGGGGCCCGATCGCATCGCAGCGGTGTAGCTCAGTCGGTAGAGCAAGCGGCTCATAATCGCTGTGTCACCGGTTCAAGTCCGGTCACCGCTACTGACAGTAGCCGATTGCGGGGTCGGTCCTTCGATCGGCTACTCTTTCTTGCGTTGAATTAACCTACCCGTTCGTCAAGGAGCACTCACGTGGCTGCCACCGACGTCCGCCCGAAGATCACGCTGGCCTGCGTGGAGTGCAAGGAGCGGAACTACATCACCAAGAAGAACCGGCGTAACAACCCGGACCGTCTGGAGATGAAGAAGCACTGCCCGCGCTGCAACGCGCACACCGCGCACCGCGAAACGCGCTGACGCAGGCCAGTACATCTCGTACGGCTCGTAACACGAGGCCGTCCCCCGGATCAGGGGGACGGCCTCGTGGCTTTTTCAGTCATCGCGTTCGGTCGGCGTGGCCACCGAACGCGATGACCCACGATGGCCTTTTATACGGTTGACCCGGCGCGGTGCTCGTTGAGCAGACCCCCTTCGGGGGGCCGCCGTTCACCGGTCGACCAGAGCAGAAACCAGGAGGTGCCGAGCCATGGCGCTCGACCAGTCCTTCGTGGGGCGGACCTACCCGCCCACCGACCCCTACGAGGTGGGCCGGGAGAAGATCCGCGAGTTCGCGGAGGCGGTGGGGGACGCCAACCCGGTCTACACGGACCCGGAGGCCGCCAAGTCCTTCGGCCACGCCGACGTGATCGCCCCGCCCACCTTCGTCTTCGCGATCACCTTCAAGGCGGCGCGGCAGGTCGTGGCCGACCCGCAGCTCGGTCTGGACTACAACCGGGTGGTGCACGGCGACCAGAAGTTCGCCTACAGCCGCCCGGTGCGCGCCGGCGACCGGCTGACGGTCACCTCGACCATCGAGTCCGTCAAGTCGCTGGCCGGCAACGACGTCCTGGACGTCCGGGGCGAGGTGCACGACGAGGCCGGCGAGCACGTCGTGACCGCCTGGACCAAGCTGGTGGCCCGCGCGGCCGAGGAGGCGTGAGCAGATGACCGCCAAGATCGCGTTCGCCGACGTCGAGGTCGGCACCGAACTGCCCGCCCAGAACTTTCCGGTGACTCGCGCCACACTCGTCCAGTACGCGGGCGCGTCCGGCGACTTCAACCCCATCCACTGGAACGAGAGGTTCGCCAGGGAGGTGGGCCTGCCGGACGTGATCGCGCACGGCATGTTCACCATGGCCGAGGCGATCCGCGTGGTCACCGACTGGGTCGGCGACCCGGGCGCGGTCGTCGAGTACGGCGTCCGCTTCACCAGGCCCGTCGTGGTCCCGAACGACGACCAGGGGGCCACGATCGAGGTCAGCGGCAAGGTGGCCGCCAAGCTCGACGACAACACGGTCCGCGTGGACCTCACGGCCACGAGCGCCGGGCAGAAGGTGCTGGGCATGTCGCGGGCGGTCGTCCGCCTGGCCTGAGCCCGACCCCGCAGCCGATCGGGTGGAGGTAAGGGGCGGCCGCCCTTGCGGGCGCCCCTTACCCATGCGCTCGCCCCATGGCGCGCACGGCCTACGGTGCTCGGGCCCGCCGGTCGCGCCGGTCGCCGAGGTCCTCTCCGACCGGAGGGCACGCCCTCTTCCTCGCCCCGGCGTCCGCCCTGGTGATGTCAGGCGTGCCGCCCGGCGAGCAGGGCGTCGCCGCCGGCGCGGACAACGCCCCGCGGGAGGTGGGCGGCGCGCTCGGCATCGCGGTCATGTTCCCGCTCTTCGCGGCGCAGGGCGGCTACGAGTCCGCGCGGCCCTTCGGCGACGGGCCGCGGCCGGCGCTCGCTGCGGGCGCCGCGGTGGTGGGCCTCGCGGAGGCCGCCGCCCTGGTCGTCCCGGGCCGGCGCACCGGCGCCGCACCGGACGCGCGCGTGGTGGGCCGCGGCTGCGGGGAGCGGCGCGCACCGGCCGTCGCCGTCGGTGCCGTCTCGTAGTCTTGGGCGCGTGCAGGTACTCCACGACGCTCCCCTCGCCCCGTTGACCACCTTCCGGCTGGGCGGCCCCGCGACCCGGCTGGTGACCGCGACGACCGACGCCGAGGTCGTCGACGCCGTCCGGGAGGCCGATGCATCCGGTACGCCGCTGCTGGTCATCGGCGGCGGCTCGAACCTGGTGATCGGGGACAAGGGGTTCGACGGGACCGCCCTGCGCATCGCCACCCGCGGCATCGAGCCGGCCGGTACCCGGCTGGAGCTGGCCGCCGGAGAGGTGTGGACGGACGCCGTCGCGCGCAGCGTCGAGGCCGGGCTCGCCGGGATCGAGTGCCTGGCCGGGATCCCGGGCTCGGCGGGGGCGACCCCGATCCAGAACGTGGGCGCGTACGGCCAGGAGGTCTCCTCCACCATCGCCGAGGTGATCGCCTACGACCGCAGGGCCGGCGAGACGGTCACCCTGACGAACGCCGAGTGCGGCTTCTCCTACCGCCACAGCCGCTTCAAGGCCGACCCCGAGCGGTACGTCGTGCTGCGCGTCCGCTTCGGGCTGGAGGACGCGGGCGGGCTGTCGGGCCCCATCCGGTACGCCGAGACGGCCCGCGCGCTCGGCGTCGAGCCCGGCGACCGGGTCCCGCTCGGCGACGCCCGGGACACCGTGCTGAAGCTGCGCGCCGGCAAGGGCATGGTGCTCGACCCCGAGGACCACGACACGTGGTCCGCCGGGTCCTTCTTCACCAACCCGATCCTCACCGACGCCCGGTTCGCCGCCTTCCACGCGCGCGTGCGCGAGCGGCTCGGCGAGGACGTGGAGCCGCCCGCGTACCCGGCCGGGGACGGGCACACCAAGACCTCCGCCGCCTGGCTGATCGACAGGGCGGGCTTCGGCAAGGGATACGGCAGCGGGCCCGCCCGGATCTCCACCAAGCACACCCTGGCCCTCACCAACCGCGGCGGGGCGACCACGGAGGACCTGCTGGCGCTGGCCCGCGAGGTCGTCGCCGGGGTGCGCGAGGCGTTCGGGATCACCCTGGTCAACGAGCCGGTGACGGTGGGCGTCAGCCTCTAGCGGCGGCCGGCTCGCCGACCGCCAGCCAGGCGTCCACGCCCGCCAGCAGCCTCGTCTTCGTCTCCGGCGGGGCCGCGGACGCGCGAACCGACTGGCGGGCCAGTTCGGCCAGCTCCGCGTCGGTGAAGCCGTGGTGGTCGCGGGCGATCTCGTACTGGGCCGCCAGGCGGGAGCCGAAGAGCAGCGGGTCGTCGGCGCCCAGGGCCAGCGGGACGCCGGCCTCGAACAGCGTGCGCAGGGGGACGTCCTCGGGCTTCTCGTAGACGCCGAGGGCCACGTTCGACGCCGGGCACACCTCGCAGGTGACGCCCCGGTCGGCCAGGCGCTTGAGCAGGCGCGGGTCCTCCGCCGCGCGCACGCCGTGACCCACCCGGTCGGCGTGCAGGTCGTCCAGGCAGTCGCGGACCGAGGCCGGGCCGGTCAGCTCGCCGCCGTGCGGGGCGGACAGCAGGCCGCCCTCGCGGGCGATGGCGAAGGCCCGGTCGAAGTCGCGGGCCATGCCGCGCCGCTCGTCGTTGGAGAGGCCGAAGCCGATCACGCCGCGGTCGGCGTAGCGGACGGCCAGCCGGGCCAGCGTGCGGGCGTCCAGCGGGTGCTTCATGCGGTTCGCGGCGACCAGGACGCGCATCCCGAGCCCGGTCTCCCGCGCCGCCGTGTCCACCGCGTCCAGGATGATCTCCAGCGCCGGGATGAGCCCGCCCAGGCGCGGCGCGTACGACGTCGGGTCGACCTGGATCTCCAGCCAGCCCGAACCGTCCCGCACGTCCTCCTCGGCCGCCTCCCGCACCAGCCGCTGGATGTCCTCCGGCTGCCTCAGGCACGAGCGCGCGGCGTCGTACAGGCGCTGGAAGCGGAACCAGCCCCGCTCGTCCGTCGCCCGCAGTCTCGGCGGCTCTCCGCTGACCAGGGCGTCGGTCAGCGCGTCGGGCAGCCGGACGCCGTGCTTGTCGGCCAGCTCCAGCAGGGTGCCCGGCCGCATCGAGCCGGTGAAGTGCAGGTGCAGATGGGCCTTCGGGAGGTCGGAGACATCACGTACACGTTCCATTCCCAGATCCTGCCGTACGGCTTGCTCGTCCCGGTACCGCTTTCCCCGTTCGTGGTCTTGCTCGCACGAAAGAACGGGCCGCCTTCCCGGAGGAAGGCGGCCCGTCGTCGTCCCGCGGGCGCGGGCGCGTCAGTCGCGGGCCTCCGCCAGCAGCTTCTGGAGGCGGCTCACACCCTCGACGAGGTCCTCGTCGCCCAGGGCGTAGGACAGCCGCACGTAACCCGGCGTGCCGAAGGCCTCGCCGGGGACGACCGCGACCTCGGCCTCCTCCAGGACGAGGGCGGCCAGCTCGACGGTGTTCTGCGGCCGCCTGCCGCGGATCTCCTTGCCGATCAGCGCCTTCACCGACGGGTACGCGTAGAACGCGCCCTCGGGCTCGGGACAGAACACGCCGTCGATGTCGTTGAGCATCCGCACGATGGTGCGGCGGCGGCGGTCGAAGGCCTCGCGCATGGTCGCGACGGCGTCGAGGTCACCGGCGAGGGCGGCGAGCGCGGCCACCTGGGCGACGTTCGAGACGTTCGACGTGGCGTGCGACTGGAGGTTCGTCGCGGCCTTCACGACGTCCTTCGGGCCGATGATCCAGCCCACCCGCCAGCCGGTCATGGCGTACGTCTTGGCGACGCCGTTGACCACGATGCACTTGTCGCGCAGCTCCGGCAGGACGGCCGGCAGCGACACGGCCGAGGCGTCGCCGTAGACCAGGTGCTCGTAGATCTCGTCGGTGAGGACCCACAGGCCGTGCTCGACGGCCCAGCGGCCGATGGCCTCCGTCTCGGTCTCGGAGTAGACCGCGCCGGTCGGGTTGGACGGCGAGACGAACAGGACGACCTTGGTGCGCTCGGTGCGGGCCGCCTCCAGCTGCTCGACGGTCACCCGGTACCCGGTCGTCTCGTCGGCGACGACCTCCACCGGGACACCGCCGGCCAGCCGGATCGACTCGGGATACGTCGTCCAGTACGGGGCCGGGACGATGACCTCGTCGCCCGGGTCGAGGATCGCGGCGAAGGCCTCGTAGATGGCCTGCTTGCCGCCGTTGGTGACCAGGATCTGGGACGCGTCGACCTCGTAACCGGAGTCGCGCAGCGTCTTGGCGGCGATGGCGGCCTTGAGCTCGGGCAGGCCGCCGGCCGGGGTGTAGCGGTGGTACTTGGGGTTCTTGCAGGCCTCGATCGCGGCCTCGACGATGTAGTCAGGAGTCGGGAAGTCGGGCTCGCCGGCGCCGAATCCGATCACCGGACGCCCGGCGGCCTTCAGGGCCTTGGCCTTGGCGTCCACGGCGAGGGTGGCGGACTCGGAGATCGCGCCGATGCGGGCCGAGACCCGGCGCTCGGTGGGTGGGGTTGCAGCGCTCATGAGGCCATCGTTCCAGACCGGAAACCGGCCCGGCACACGGGTTTCACGGACTGAACAGTTCCGGGCGAACCGTGGGACAACACTCACCGCACAACGGGTGGCCTGGGCGATCTTCGGCCGGCCGGGCGCCCGGAAGCCGGCGATCCTCCTGACGCGCAGGCCCGGCGGGCCTTTTCTGTTCGACGCCCGGCTCACAACCACGTACACTCTCACCTCGTTGGCCTTCGGCGGGCCCGCGCCCGGCCGGTGCACACCGAGCACCCGGTTGGATGCGGTACGTTGGGGGACACACAAAGGGTCGTAGCTCAATTGGTAGAGCACCGGTCTCCAAAACCGGCGGTTGGGGGTTCAAGTCCCTCCGGCCCTGCTACACACACCGCCAGGATGTGTGCGCAGGTACGTACAGCAATGCACCGCCGTGCGGCTCAGAACCGGGCGCGGCACGGCCACGACCCGGGATCAGGTGAGGACGCATGACGGACGCCGTGGGCTCCATCGACACGCCTGACGCCCAGGACGAGGCGCCCGAGTCCCAGAAGAAGACCCGTAAGGGCGGTAAGCGGGCCAAGAAGGGCCCGCTGAAGCGCCTTGCCCTCTTCTACCGGCAGATCGTCGCGGAGCTCCGCAAGGTCGTCTGGCCCACGCGCTCGCAGCTCACGCGCTACACGACCGTCGTGATCATCTTCGTCGTGGTCATGATCGGACTGGTCACCGTGATCGACTATGGGCTCGACCACGCCGCCCAGTACGTCTTCGGCTGAGCCAAGAGCGATAGGGCGCCGGGACCCGGCGCCCCTTTCGCGTGTACCACCCCTATGTATCCAGGAAGAAGCAGCCACCGTGTCTGACCCGAACGTGAACGACGCCATCGAGCCGGTCGAGTCCGTGGAAGACGAGCTCGACATCGTCGAGGGTGCGGACGACGACCTGGACGAGGCCGAGGCTGCCGACGCCGCCGCGGACGAGCCCGCGGAAGAAGCCGCCGTGCACGTCGACGAGGAGCCGGCGGAGGAGGAGGCCGAGCCCGAGCTCGACCCCGTCGAGAAGCTCCGTCAGGAACTGCGGACGCTGCCCGGCGAGTGGTACGTCATCCACACGTACGCCGGCTACGAGAACCGCGTGAAGACCAACCTGGAGCAGCGCGCCGTCTCGCTGAACGTCGAGGACTACATCTTCCAGGCCGAGGTGCCGCAGGAAGAGGTCGTCCAGATCAAGAACGGCGACCGCAAGACCATCAAGCAGAACAAGCTCCCGGGCTACGTCCTGGTCCGCATGGACCTGACCAACGAGTCCTGGGGCGTCGTGCGCAACACCCCCGGTGTCACCGGCTTCGTGGGCAACGCCTACGACCCGTACCCGCTGACCCTGGACGAGATCGTCAAGATGCTCGCCCCGGAGGCGGAGGAGAAGGCCGCCCGCGAGGCCGCCGAGGCCGAGGGCAAGCCGGCGCCGCAGCGCAAGGTCGAGGTCCAGGTGCTGGACTTCGAGGTCGGCGACTCGGTCACCGTCACCGACGGCCCGTTCGCCACGCTCCAGGCCACGATCAACGAGATCAACCCCGACTCCAAGAAGGTCAAGGGTCTGGTCGAGATCTTCGGCCGGGAGACGCCGGTCGAGCTCTCGTTCGACCAGATCCAGAAGAACTGACCCCTTCCGGGCGCGCCCCTTCTGGACGTATCGCTTCCGCGCAGGTCAGGTGGGCTCTCGGAGCCTGTCTGACCTGCACGGTTTTTGGCCGCGCATCCATACCCGTTATCGTTGTGCGGTATGCCTTCTGCCGAGACGCGACTCGGCGGAGGGTAGACCCGAATCGAAAGGACCCGGAGAGCTATGCCTCCCAAGAAGAAGAAGGTCACGGGGCTCATCAAGCTCCAGATCCAGGCCGGTGCCGCCAACCCGGCCCCGCCGGTCGGCCCCGCGCTGGGCCAGCACGGCGTCAACATCATGGAGTTCTGCAAGGCCTACAACGCCGCGACCGAGTCGCAGCGCGGCTGGGTCATCCCGGTGGAGATCACGGTCTACGAGGACCGCTCGTTCACCTTCGTGACCAAGACGCCGCCGGCCGCCAAGATGATCCTCAAGGCCGCGGGCGTGGAGAAGGGCTCCGGCGAGCCGCACAAGACCAAGGTCGCCAAGATCACCCGCGACCAGGTCCGTGAGATCGCCCAGACGAAGATGCCCGACCTCAACGCCAACGACCTGGACGCCGCCGAGAAGATCATCGCCGGCACCGCCCGTTCCATGGGCGTCACGGTCGAGGGCTGAGCCCCAACCTCCCCGAGCAGTAGTGGCAGGGCCTGCTCGGCCCGGACCACACCTCCTAAGAACCCCAGGAGCAGTAGTGAGCAAGCGCAGCAAGTCTCTCCGCGCTGCGGACGCCAAGGTCGACCGGGAAAAGCTGTACGCCCCGCTCGAGGCCGTCCGTCTCGCCAAGGAGACCTCCACGACCAAGTTCGACGGCACCGTCGAGGTCGCCTTCCGTCTGGGTGTCGACCCGCGCAAGGCCGACCAGATGGTCCGTGGCACCGTGAACCTTCCGCACGGCACCGGTAAGACCGCCCGGGTCCTGGTCTTCGCGACCGGCGACCGTGCCGAGGCCGCGCGTGCCGCGGGCGCCGACATCGTCGGCGCCGACGAGCTGATCGACGAGGTGTCGAAGGGCCGGCTGGACTTCGACGCCGTCGTCGCCACCCCGGACCTCATGGGCAAGGTCGGCCGCCTCGGCCGCGTGCTCGGTCCGCGTGGTCTGATGCCGAACCCGAAGACCGGCACCGTGACCCCCGACGTCACCAAGGCTGTCACCGACATCAAGGGTGGCAAGATCGAGTTCCGCGTCGACAAGCACTCGAACCTGCACTTCATCATCGGCAAGGTGTCCTTCGACGACGCCAAGCTGGTGGAGAACTACGGTGCCGCGCTGGAGGAGATCCTCCGGCTGAAGCCGTCCGCCGCCAAGGGTCGCTACATCAAGAAGGCCGCCATCACCACCACGATGGGCCCCGGCATCCCGGTCGACCCGAACCGCACCCGCAACCTCCTCCTCGAGGAGGACCCGGCCGCGGTCTGAGCCCTCATGGCTCGCTCAAGTCGGTCACGGGCCCCGCACTCCCTGCTTCAGGGCGTGCGGGGCCCGTCGCGTTCGCCGGGGACCCGCCATCCGCCCCGCCCCGCCCGGCCCGTCCGCCCCGAGCGGCTCCAGCGGGCCGGCAGGGCCGTCCGGGGCCGGTACGGCGGGGCGGCGGGGGCCTCCGCGCGGGCCGTCCCCGGGCCCGGCGCGGAGGGCCGTACGGGCGGATTTGCTCCGCGGGGCTGCGGTCGCGTACGCTTCCACGGAAGCCAAAGACCGCTGGTCGTTGCCGTGCGCTCGCGAGAGGGTGCGGTGGCCGAAGGATCCGCTGAACTGCGGACGACCCGCGCAGGTGACAGAGGAAGTGCTCCCGGAGTACGTGCGTCCACGCGTGTACGTCCGGTCGAGTCCGCCCCGTGCGCCTGCGCCGGGGCGTTTCGTTTTCCCCAGTCCTCCTTCGGGTCCGCGCGGTCCGAATCACCCGGAAGGAGGCCGAGGCTCTATGGCGAGGCCCGACAAGGCTGCCGCGGTTGCCGAGCTGACGGACAAGTTCCGCCGCTCCAACGCCGCCGTGCTGACCGAGTACCGCGGTCTCACCGTGGCGCAGCTCAAGACGCTGCGCCGTTCGCTCGGTGAGAACGCCCAGTACGCCGTGGTGAAGAACACGCTGACCAAGATTGCGGCCAACGAGGCCGGGATCACGCTGGACGACCAGCTCTTCGCTGGTCCGACGGCCGTCGCCTTCGTCACCGGTGACCCGGTGGAGTCGGCGAAGGGTCTTCGTGACTTCGCCAAGGACAACCCCGATCTCGTCATCAAGGGCGGTGTCCTTGACGGCAAGGCGCTGTCCGCCGACGAGATCAAGAAGCTTGCGGACCTCGAGTCCCGCGAGGTTCTGCTCAGCAAGCTGGCCGGTGCCTTCAAGGCGAAGCAGTCCCAGGCTGCCTCCGTCTTCCAGGCGCTGCCGTCGAAGCTCGTCCGCACCGTGGACGCGCTCCGTGCCCAGCAGGCCGAGCAGGGCGGTGCCGAGTAACTCGGCTCGCACATTGACCGCCGCGGCCCGAGCGCGACGGTCACAGCGGGCCAGACGTACGCCCGCCAGACATGTACATCCGGCACCAGCCGAATTAGTGGAAGGACCGCCATCATGGCGAAGCTGTCTCAGGACGACCTGCTCGCGCAGTTCGAGGAGATGACCCTCATCGAGCTCTCCGAGTTCGTGAAGGCGTTCGAGGAGAAGTTCGACGTCACCGCCGCCGCTGCCGCGCCGGTCGTCGTCGCCGGTGGTGCCGCGGGCGGCGCCGCCGCCGAGGCCGTCGAGGAGAAGGACGAGTTCGACGTCGTCCTCACCGGCGCCGGCGACAAGAAGATCCAGGTCATCAAGGTCGTGCGTGAGCTGACCTCCCTCGGCCTGAAGGAGGCCAAGGACCTGGTGGACGGCGCCCCGAAGCCCGTCCTGGAGAAGGTCGCCAAGGACGCCGCGGACAAGGCCAAGGAGGCCCTCGAGGGCGCCGGCGCCTCCGTCGAGGTCAAGTAAGACCTCTCGGGTCCGCACGGACTCACGCGCGCTGATCGCGGCCCCAGGGGGCCGCGCACGGCCCCCTGGGGCTGTAACGCGTACGCATCGTGGAGCGATCATCCATCCGGGTGGTCGCTCTTCGGTGTTCCCGGGGCCCGGTGGCGGTTGCCTTGCACCCGGGGTCGCGGGGGGTAAGGTGATCTTCGTTGTGCTCTTGGCGCCCCCGGTGGCGGGCCGCACGTGACGAGCGCAGCACCCCCGCTTGGGCAAGAGGGCCTTGACGAACTGCACGCAGCGCGCAATTCTCAGGACGCGTCGTCACAAGGATCCGAATCCGAGGCATGGATCGACGGCGAAGAGGGCAGTATCACCGTGGCGTTGAGGGCGTGACCTTGTCGCAGGGGTTGAGGACAACGAGGGCATCGAGGGTCTTCGAAAACCCGCACTGGACATCAGTGTGCCAAGTGGCTACACTGACCCTTTGCGCTGCCTGTTAGCTGTCCCCTGCTCGTCACCAGGGGCATGCCCTCGCTTGAGCATAGACGATCAGACCGTCCCTGACCTGGGGTTATCTGTCTCCGTGCATCGGTGAGGGGCCGGTACGCGCGTAGTGAGTCCGAGCCCTCGGAAGGACCCCCTCTTGGCCGCCTCGCGCAACGCCTCGACCGCGAATACGAACAACGGCGCCAGCACCGCCCCGCTGCGCATCTCCTTTGCAAAGATCAAGGAGCCTCTCGAGGTTCCGAACCTGCTCGCGCTGCAGACCGAGAGCTTCGACTGGCTGCTCGGCAACACGGCCTGGCAGAGTCGGGTCGAGGAGGCTCTGGAGAACGGTCAGGACGTCCCCACCAAGTCCGGGCTCGAGGAGATCTTCGAGGAGATCTCCCCGATCGAGGACTTCAGCGGGTCGATGTCGCTGACCTTCCGCGACCACCGCTTCGAGCCGCCGAAGAACTCGATCGACGAGTGCAAGGAGCGCGACTTCACCTACGCGGCCCCGCTCTTCGTCACCGCCGAGTTCACCAACAACGAGACCGGCGAGATCAAGTCCCAGACGGTCTTCATGGGCGACTTCCCGCTCATGACGAACAAGGGCACCTTCGTCATCAACGGCACCGAGCGTGTCGTGGTGTCGCAGCTGGTCCGTTCGCCGGGTGTCTACTTCGACTCCTCCATCGACAAGACCTCCGACAAGGACATCTTCTCCGCCAAGATCATCCCCTCCCGGGGTGCCTGGCTGGAGATGGAGATCGACAAGCGCGACATGGTCGGTGTCCGCATCGACCGCAAGCGCAAGCAGTCCGTGACCGTCCTCCTCAAGGCCCTCGGCTGGACGACCGAGCAGATCCTGGAGGAGTTCGGCGAGTACGAGTCCATGCGCGCCACCCTGGAGAAGGACCACACCCAGGGCCAGGACGACGCGCTGCTCGACATCTACCGCAAGCTGCGCCCGGGCGAGCCCCCCACGCGTGAGGCCGCGCAGACGCTGCTGGAGAACCTGTACTTCAACCCCAAGCGCTACGACCTCGCCAAGGTCGGCCGCTACAAGGTCAACAAGAAGCTGGGCACGGACACGCCGCTGGACGCGGGCGTGCTGACCGTCGAGGACATCATCGCGACGATCAAGTACCTGGTGAAGCTGCACGCCGGTGAGAGCGAGACCGTCGGCGAGTCGGGCCGTTCGATCATCGTCGAGACCGACGACATCGACCACTTCGGCAACCGCCGCATCCGCAGCGTCGGCGAGCTGATCCAGAACCAGGTCCGTACGGGTCTCGCCCGTATGGAGCGCGTCGTGCGCGAGCGCATGACGACCCAGGACGTCGAGGCGATCACGCCGCAGACCCTGATCAACATCCGGCCGGTCGTCGCCTCCATCAAGGAGTTCTTCGGCACCAGCCAGCTGTCCCAGTTCATGGACCAGAACAACCCGCTGTCGGGGCTGACGCACAAGCGTCGTCTGAACGCCCTCGGCCCGGGTGGTCTCTCCCGTGAGCGGGCCGGCTTCGAGGTCCGCGACGTGCACCCGTCGCACTACGGCCGCATGTGCCCGATCGAGACGCCCGAAGGCCCGAACATCGGTCTGATCGGCTCGCTCGCCACCTACGGCCGGGTCAACGCGTTCGGTTTCGTGGAGACGCCGTACCGCAAGGTGATCGAGGGCCAGGTCACGGACGAGGTCAACTACCTCACCGCCGACGAGGAGGACCGCTTCGTCATCGCGCAGGCCAACGCGCCGCTCACCGACGAGATGCGGTTCGCCGAGGCCCGCGTACTGGTCCGCCGCCGTGGCGGCGAGGTCGACTACGTCGCGCCCGAGGACGTGGACTACATGGACGTCTCGCCGCGCCAGATGGTGTCGGTCGCGACCGCCATGATCCCCTTCCTGGAGCACGACGACGCCAACCGCGCCCTGATGGGCGCGAACATGATGCGTCAGGCCGTGCCGCTGATCAAGTCCGAGTCCCCGCTCGTCGGCACCGGCATGGAGTACCGCTCCGCCGTCGACGCCGGCGACGTGGTCAAGGCCGAGAAGGACGGTGTGGTCCAGGAGGTCTCCGCGGACTACATCACCACCGCCAACGACGACGGCACGTACATCACGTACCGCCTGGCCAAGTTCGCCCGCTCCAACCAGGGCACCTCGGTCAACCAGAAGGTCATCGTCAACGAGGGCGACCGGATCGTCACCGGCCAGGTGCTGGCCGACGGCCCGGCCACCCAGAACGGCGAGATGGCGCTCGGCAAGAACCTGCTGGTCGCGTTCATGCCGTGGGAGGGTCACAACTACGAGGACGCGATCATCCTGTCGCAGCGCCTCGTGCAGGACGACGTCCTCTCCTCGATCCACATCGAGGAGCACGAGGTCGACGCCCGTGACACCAAGCTCGGCCCCGAGGAGATCACCCGGGACATCCCGAACGTCTCCGAGGAGGTCCTCGCCGACCTCGACGAGCGCGGCATCATCCGCATCGGTGCCGAGGTCATCGCCGGCGACATCCTCGTCGGCAAGGTGACGCCCAAGGGCGAGACCGAGCTGACCCCCGAGGAGCGCCTGCTGCGCGCGATCTTCGGTGAGAAGGCCCGTGAGGTCCGTGACACCTCGCTGAAGGTGCCGCACGGCGAGACCGGCAAGGTCATCGGCGTGCGCGTCTTCGACCGCGAGGAGGGCGACGAGCTTCCCCCCGGTGTGAACCAGCTGGTGCGCGTCTACGTCGCGCAGAAGCGCAAGATCACCGACGGTGACAAGCTCGCCGGCCGCCACGGCAACAAGGGCGTCATCTCGAAGATCCTGCCGATCGAGGACATGCCGTTCCTGGAGGACGGCACCCCGGTCGACATCATCCTCAACCCGCTGGGCGTGCCGTCCCGAATGAACCCGGGACAGGTCCTGGAGATCCACCTCGGCTGGCTCGCCAGCCGCGGCTGGGACGTCTCCGGCCTCGCGGACGAGTGGGCGCAGCGTCTCCAGGTGATCGGCGCCGACCAGGTCGAGCCCGGCACCAACGTCGCCACCCCGGTCTTCGACGGTGCGCGTGAGGACGAGCTCGCGGGTCTGCTGCAGCACACCATCCCGAACCGCGACGGCGAGCGCATGGTGCTCCCGTCCGGCAAGGCGCGGCTGTTCGACGGCCGCAGCGGTGAGCCGTTCCCGGACCCGATCTCGGTCGGCTACATGTACATCCTGAAGCTGCACCACCTGGTCGACGACAAGCTGCACGCCCGTTCGACCGGTCCGTACTCGATGATCACCCAGCAGCCGCTGGGCGGTAAGGCCCAGTTCGGTGGCCAGCGGTTCGGCGAGATGGAGGTGTGGGCACTCGAGGCGTACGGCGCCGCCTACGCCCTCCAGGAGCTGCTGACCATCAAGTCCGACGACGTCACCGGCCGCGTGAAGGTCTACGAGGCCATCGTCAAGGGCGAGAACATCCCCGAACCCGGCATCCCCGAGTCCTTCAAGGTGCTCATCAAGGAGATGCAGTCCCTGTGCCTGAACGTGGAGGTGCTGTCCAGCGACGGTATGTCCATCGAGATGCGCGACACCGACGAGGACGTCTTCCGCGCTGCGGAGGAGCTCGGCATCGACCTGTCCCGGCGCGAGCCGAGCAGCGTCGAAGAGGTCTGACGGAGTCCGGCGGGCCTTCTGAACAGCAGAAGGCCCGCCGACCCCGGGACCCCGTTTCAGACCCCAAGACTCACGACCCTGAGAGGGATTGACGCATAGTGCTCGACGTCAACTTCTTCGACGAGCTCCGGATCGGCCTGGCCACCGCTGACGACATCCGTCAGTGGAGCCACGGCGAGGTCAAGAAGCCCGAGACCATCAACTACCGCACCCTCAAGCCCGAGAAGGACGGACTCTTCTGCGAGAAGATCTTCGGTCCGACCCGGGACTGGGAGTGCTACTGCGGCAAGTACAAGCGCGTCCGCTTCAAGGGCATCATCTGTGAGCGCTGCGGCGTCGAGGTCACGCGCGCCAAGGTGCGCCGTGAGCGGATGGGCCACATCGAGCTGGCCGCCCCCGTCACGCACATCTGGTACTTCAAGGGCGTTCCGTCGCGGCTGGGCTACCTGCTCGACCTGGCCCCGAAGGACCTGGAGAAGGTCATCTACTTCGCCGCGTACATGATCACGTACGTGGACGAGGAGCGCCGCACCCGCGACCTGCCCTCGCTGGAGGCCCACGTCTCCGTCGAGCGCCAGCAGATCGAGCAGCGCCGGGACGCCGACCTGGAGGCCCGCGCCAAGAAGCTGGAGTCGGACCTCGCCGAGCTGGAGGCCGAGGGCGCCAAGTCCGACGTGCGCCGCAAGGTGCGCGAGGGTGCCGAGCGTGAGATGAAGCAGCTGCGCGACCGTGCGCAGCGCGAGATCGACCGCCTCGACGAGGTGTGGAACCGGTTCAAGAACCTCAAGGTCCAGGACCTGGAGGGCGACGAGCTGCTCTACCGCGAGCTGCGGGACCGCTTCGGCACCTACTTCGACGGCTCGATGGGCGCCGCGGCGCTGCAGAAGCGCCTGGAGTCCTTCGACCTCGACGAGGAGGCCGAGCGCCTCCGCGAGATCATCCGCACCGGCAAGGGCCAGAAGAAGACCCGTGCGCTCAAGCGGCTGAAGGTCGTCTCCGCGTTCCTGCAGACGTCCAACAGCCCCAAGGGCATGGTGCTGGACTGCGTGCCGGTCATCCCGCCGGACCTGCGTCCGATGGTGCAGCTGGACGGTGGCCGCTTCGCGACCTCCGACCTGAACGACCTGTACCGCCGTGTGATCAACCGGAACAACCGACTGAAGCGGCTTCTCGACCTCGGCGCGCCCGAGATCATCGTGAACAACGAGAAGCGCATGCTCCAGGAGGCCGTCGACGCGCTGTTCGACAACGGCCGCCGCGGCCGTCCGGTGACCGGTCCCGGCAACCGCCCGCTGAAGTCCCTCAGCGACATGCTGAAGGGCAAGCAGGGCCGCTTCCGTCAGAACCTGCTCGGCAAGCGAGTCGACTACTCGGCGCGTTCCGTGATCGTCGTCGGCCCGCAGCTGAAGCTGCACCAGTGCGGTCTGCCCAAGGCGATGGCGCTGGAGCTGTTCAAGCCGTTCGTGATGAAGCGCCTGGTCGACCTGAACCACGCGCAGAACATCAAGAGCGCCAAGCGCATGGTCGAGCGCGGCCGCACGGTCGTGTATGACGTGCTGGAAGAGGTCATCGCGGAGCACCCGGTCCTGCTGAACCGTGCGCCCACGCTGCACCGCCTCGGCATCCAGGCCTTCGAGCCGCAGCTGGTCGAGGGCAAGGCCATCCAGATCCACCCGCTCGTCTGCACCGCGTTCAACGCGGACTTCGACGGTGACCAGATGGCCGTGCACCTGCCGCTGTCCGCGGAGGCGCAGGCCGAGGCCCGCATCCTGATGCTGTCCTCGAACAACATCCTCAAGCCGGCCGACGGCCGTCCGGTGACGATGCCGACCCAGGACATGGTGCTGGGCCTGTACTTCCTCACCACGGACGACGAGGGCCGCGACATCAAGGGCGCCGGCCGCCCGTTCTCCTCGGTCGCCGAGGCGATCATGGCGTTCGACGCCGGCGAGCTGTCGCTCCAGGCGCGGGTCGACATCCGGTTCCCGGTGGGCACCATTCCGCCGCGCGGCTGGGTGCCGCCGGTCCGCGAGGAGGACGAGCCGGAGTGGCAGCAGGGTGACAGCTTCACCCTGAGGACCACGCTGGGCCGTGCGCTCTTCAACGAGCTGCTGCCCGAGGACTACCCGTTCGTCGACTACGAGGTCGGCAAGAAGCAGCTCTCCCAGATCGTCAACGACCTGGCGGAGCGCTACCCGAAGGTCATCGTGGCGGCGACGCTCGACAACCTGAAGGCGGCCGGCTTCTTCTGGGCCACCCGTTCCGGTGTCACCGTGGCCATCTCCGACGTCGTCGTCCCCGAGGCGAAGAAGGAGATCGTCCGCGGCTACGAGGCGCAGGACGAGAAGGTCCAGAAGCAGTACGAGCGCGGTCTGATCACCAAGGACGAGCGCACCCAGGAGCTCATCGCGATCTGGACCAAGGCGACCAACGAGGTCGCCGAGGCGATGAACGAGAACTTCCCGAAGACCAACCCGATCTTCATGATGGTGAACTCGGGCGCACGAGGCAACATGATGCAGATGCGTCAGATCGCCGGTATGCGTGGTCTGGTGTCGAACGCGAAGAACGAGACGATCCCGCGTCCCATCAAGGCGTCGTTCCGTGAGGGCCTGTCCGTGCTGGAGTACTTCATCTCCACGCACGGTGCCCGCAAGGGTCTGGCGGACACCGCCCTGCGTACCGCCGACTCGGGTTACCTCACCCGTCGTCTGGTCGACGTCTCGCAGGACGTCATCATCCGCGAGGAGGACTGCGGCACCGACCGCGGTCTGCGGCTGTCGATCGCCGAGCGCGGCGCCGACGGTGCGCTGCTCAAGGCGGAGGACGTCGAGACGTCGGTGTACGCGCGCTGCCTCGCCGAGGACATCGTCGTGGACGGCAAGGTGCTGGCCCCGGCCGGTACCGACCTGGGCGACGTGCTCATCGACGAGCTGATCCGGCACGGCGTCTCCGAGGTCAAGACCCGCTCGGTCCTGACCTGCGAGTCCGCCGTCGGCACCTGCGCCATGTGCTACGGCCGTTCGCTGGCCACCGGCAAGCTGGTCGACATCGGCGAGGCGGTCGGCATCATCGCCGCCCAGTCCATCGGTGAGCCCGGTACCCAGCTGACGATGCGTACCTTCCACACCGGTGGTGTGGCCGGTGACGACATCACCCAGGGTCTGCCGCGTGTCGTGGAGCTCTTCGAGGCCCGTACCCCGAAGGGTGTGGCCCCGATCTCCGAGGCCTCCGGGCGGGTGCGGATCGAGGAGACCGAGAAGACCAAGAAGCTCGTCATCACGCCGGACGACGGCAGCGACGAGACGGCGTACCCGATCTCGAAGCGCGCCCGTCTCCTGGTCAGCGAGGGCGAGCACGTCGAGGTGGGCCAGAAGCTCACCGTGGGTGCCACCAACCCGCACGACGTGCTGCGCATCCTGGGCCAGCGTGCCGTCCAGGTCCACCTGGTCGGCGAGGTCCAGAAGGTGTACAACTCGCAGGGTGTGTCGATCCACGACAAGCACATCGAGATCATCATCCGGCAGATGCTGCGCCGGGTGACGATCATCGAGTCCGGCGACGCCGAGCTGCTGCCCGGTGAGCTGGTCGAGCGTTCGCGCTTCGAGCACGAGAACCGTCGTGTGGTCCAGGAGGGCGGTCACCCGGCCTCCGGCCGTCCGCAGCTCATGGGTATCACCAAGGCCTCGCTGGCGACCGAGTCGTGGCTGTCGGCGGCGTCCTTCCAGGAGACGACCAGGGTCCTCACGGACGCGGCGATCAACGCCAAGTCCGACTCCCTGATCGGCCTCAAGGAGAACGTCATCATCGGTAAGCTCATCCCGGCCGGTACGGGTCTGTCCCGCTACCGCAACATCCGGGTGGAGCCGACCGAGGAGGCCAAGGCCGCGATGTACTCGGCCGTGGGCTACGACGACATCGACTACTCGCCGTTCGGCACGGGCTCCGGCCAGGCCGTTCCGCTGGAGGACTACGACTACGGTCCGTACAACCAGTAAGCGAGTCGCTTGAGTCGAAGGGCGGTCCCTTTCCGGGGGCCGCCCTTCGGCGTGTGCGCGGGCCGTCTCCCGGGGCCGTGCGAGCTGTCCGGGGCGCTGCGGGGCGGGGGCCGGCCGGCTCCGCGCCGGGGCGGGCGGCGGCACGGCCGTGGGGTGCTGCGCAGGCCGGCAGGGCCGGCGGACGGCCTGCCCGGCGGCCGGCGGCAGGTCGGCCTGGGATCCGCCGTGCGGCGGGGGGGAGGGGGGAGAGTCGGCGGGGGGCCGCCACACGG
>NZ_JBHMCY010000014.1:0-55153 GCF_042430725.1 Streptomyces cinereospinus
CGGCTCGTTCGCCCAGCAGTGGATGGACGAGTACCACGGCGGTCTGAAGAAGTACAACGAGTACAAGCAGCAGGACTCGGAGCACCTGCTGGAGACCACGGGCAAGGAGCTGCGCAAGCTGATGTCCTGGGTCAACGAGGAGGCGTAAGCCTCATGACCGCGGGGTCGGAGCGTGCGCTCCGGCCCCGTTGTCCACCTCGTCCAGCCACGGACGAGTGATCCTTCCGCAGAGGCGCAAGACGACCCAGGCAGCGCCACTACACTGCCGTATACATACGCGTCAGGCCCACAGCGTCGTGCGTCTTCCACGCGGCTAGCCCCTCCTCCGCCTGCGGCCGTCGGGACGGCCGTCCGCATGCTCTGGACTTGTGAGGACTCACGTGAGCTCGAAACCTGTCGTACTCATCGCTGAAGAGCTGTCGCCCGCGACCGTGGACGCGCTCGGCCCGGACTTCGAGATCCGGCACTGCAACGGCGCGGACCGCGCCGAGCTGCTCCCCGCCATCGCCGACGTCGACGCGATCCTGATCCGCTCCGCCACCAAGGTGGACGCCGAGGCCGTCGCCGCCGCGCGCAAGCTCAAGGTCGTCGCACGAGCCGGTGTCGGCCTGGACAACGTCGACGTCTCCGCCGCCACCAAGGCCGGCGTGATGGTCGTCAACGCCCCCACCTCCAACATCGTGACCGCCGCCGAGCTGGCCTGCGGTCTGATCCTCGCCACCGCCCGCAACATCCCGCAGGCCAACGCCGCGCTGAAGAACGGCGAGTGGAAGCGCAGCAAGTACACGGGTGTCGAGCTGGCCGAGAAGACCCTCGGCGTCGTCGGCCTCGGCCGGATCGGCGCGCTGGTCGCCCAGCGGATGTCCGCCTTCGGCATGAAGGTCGTCGCCTACGACCCCTATGTGCAGCCCGCGCGCGCCGCGCAGATGGGCGTGAAGGTGCTGTCGCTGGACGAGCTGCTGGAGGTCTCCGACTTCATCACCGTCCACCTGCCCAAGACCCCCGAGACGCTGGGCCTGATCGGCGCCGAGGCGCTGCGCAAGGTCAAGCCGAGCGTGCGCATCGTCAACGCCGCGCGCGGCGGGATCGTCGACGAGGAGGCGCTGTACTCCGCCCTCAAGGAGGGCCGGGTCGCCGGCGCCGGTCTCGACGTGTACGCCAAGGAGCCCTGCACCGACTCGCCGCTGTTCGAGTTCGACCAGGTGGTGGCGACCCCGCACCTCGGCGCGTCCACCGACGAGGCGCAGGAGAAGGCCGGCATCGCCGTCGCCCGCTCGGTGCGGCTCGCCCTCGCCGGCGAGCTGGTCCCGGACGCGGTGAACGTCCAGGGCGGCGTGATCGCCGAGGACGTCAAGCCGGGTCTGCCGCTCGCCGAGCACCTCGGCCGGATCTTCACCGCGCTCGCCGGTGAGGTCGCCGTGCGGCTGGACGTCGAGGTCTACGGCGAGATCACCCAGCACGACGTGAAGGTGCTGGAGCTGTCCGCGCTCAAGGGTGTCTTCGAGGACGTCGTCGACGAGACGGTGTCGTACGTCAACGCCCCGCTGTTCGCGCAGGAGCGCGGCGTCGAGGTGCGGCTGACGACCAGCTCCGAGTCGCCCGACCACCGCAACGTCGTGACCGTGCGCGGCACCCTCGGCGACGGCGAGGAGGTGTCGGTCTCCGGCACGCTCACCGGTCCCAAGCACCTCCAGAAGATCGTGGCGGTCGGCGACTACGACGTGGACCTCGCGCTCGCCGACCACATGGTCGTCCTGCGGTACGAGGACCGGCCGGGTGTCGTCGGCACGGTGGGCCGGATCATCGGCGAGGCCGGCATCAACATCGCCGGGATGCAGGTGTCGCGGGCGGCCGCCGGTGGCGAGGCGCTGGCGGTGCTCACCGTGGACGACACCGTGCCCGCCGGGGTGCTGGCCGAGGTCGCCGCGGAGATCGGCGCCACGTCGGCCCGCTCGGTGAACCTCGTCTGAGCGGCCCCTCTCCCCGCGCCGGGCAGGCTGACATGGTCGGTCTGTCCGGCGTTGCCGTGTCCGCACCCCGCGCGGCGCCGGTGAGCCGACGCCGCCGCGGCGGCGCGCAACCGGGCCGCGCGCGGCGAGGACCCCGGTCACGCCCCGGCCGGGCGCGGGGGCCCGACGGCCAGGGCCGGCAGGGCGGCCACCCGGCAGATCGCGCTCGGGGCCGTCCGCACCACGTCGTAGGCGCCGCACAGGTCGCGGGCCGTGGCGCGGAGTGACGACATCCCGTCCAAAAGCATGAAGCATGTCCCCGCGCTCCTTGAGACACCACGCGGGTTCCGTATCGCCGTCCTCCGCCTGCTCCGGTGTTTCTTCACGCGCCTGACCGGACCTCACGCGCCCCAACGTCCCCGTTGCCACCGGCACCCGCCGCGGAGGCGTCCCGCGACACCCCCGGGCCGCTCACAGCCGGGCGCCCTTGAGCGCCATGTGCAGCAGCAACCGGTCCTCCCCGTCGTCCAGGTCGAGCCCCGTCAGCTGCTCCACCCGGGACAGCCGGTAGTACAGGGTCTGCCGGTGGATGCCCAGTTCCGCGGCGGTGCGGGCGGCCTGCCCCGCGCAGTCCAGGTAGACCTCGGCGGTGCGGGCGAGTTCGTGCTGGGCGGGGGAGAGCAGCGGGGCGACGGCGGGGTCGTGGGCGGTCTTAGGCGGGAGGGCGGTCAGCAGGCGGTACGGGCCGATGCGGGACCACTCGGCCACCGGGCCGAGGCGCGGTTCGGCCAGCGCCGCGCGGGCCGCCGCCGTCGCCTCCCGCCAGGCCGTGTCCAGGTCGGCGAGGCCGGCGCGCGGGTCGCCCACGCCGGCCCGCGCGCCCCCCTTCAGCAGCCGGTTCGCCGCCGTCACGGCCGGGGCGCGGACGTCCGTGGAGCGCAGCCGGACCAGGACCGCGAGGCTCTGCCCCGTCGTGCCCCGGGGGACGGTGCACAGGGCCGTCGTGTGCGGCACCGCCCGGGCCGACGGGGCGTCCTCGGGGTTCGCCGAGGGCCACGGCGCCACGCACACCACCGCGTGCGGGCCCTCGCCGCGCGGGCCGAGGGCCGTGCGCAGGGCGGCCACCGCCATGTCGCGCTGCCAGCCGCGCTCCGCGGTCAGCACCGCCCGGAACTCCCGGGTGAGGTCGGCGCCGGCCTGTGCCTCGTCGGCGAGCAGCGCGCCGATCCGGCCGGTCACCTCCATGGCGGCGGCCAGCTGGGCGTCCGTGGGCCCGGGCTCGCCGCCGAGCAGCCAGACGTACCCGAGGACGACCCCGCGGTGCCGTACCGGAAGGCAGACCCGGCCCCGGTGCACGCCCGCCTCCGGGGTGCGCGGGATGCGGACCGGGCCGGTCGCCCGGGTGATGCCGAAGCCCTCGAACCAGGCGCGGACGGCGGCGGTGGAGCGGCGGGTGAGGATCGAGCGGGTGCGCACCGGGTCCAGCGCCGACGGGTCGAGGTCGTCCTCGCTGTCGTAGGCGCCGAAGGCGATCAGCTCGAAGTCGCGGTTCTCCAGGGTCGCGGGGGCGCCGAGGAGCTCGGAGATCTCGTCGACCAGCTCCTGGTAGTCACCCCGGTGATCGGCCGTCACGCAGGCATTCTCCCGCATGCCCCGCATCCCTTCATACAGGTGTCTGAGATCCGTGGCACGGATGCGTGACAGCTGTCGATGGCCGACGATCGGAGGGATCCTTAGGTTTCACGGTGGTTCTCCGTGCCGTGCCCGAAGCGTCGGGTGTCGGCCTCGTGCTGGTCGTGTTGTGGAGGTGCCCCGTGCTGGGTCCCGTGATTCTCGCCGCGTCGCGCAGCGACCGGATGCGACGCCTGATAACGGCGGCACCGGGGACGAAACGGGTCGTGGACCGTTTCATCCCCGGTGAGCGGGTGGACGACGTCGTCCCGGTCATCGAGGACCTCACCGGCCGGGGGCTGGCGCTGACGATGGACGTCGTCGGCGAGGACATCACCACCCGTGAGCAGGCCGCCGCCGCCCGGGACGCCTACCTGGAGCTGATCGACCGGCTCAAGCCGCTGGAGCTGGGCGAGCGGGCCGAGGTGTCGGTGAAGCTGTCGATGTTCGGCCAGGCGCTGGAGGGCGGGCACGAGCTGGCGCTGGCCAACGTCCGCCCGGTCGTCGAGGCCGCCGCCGCGATCGGCACCACGGTGACGCTGGACGCGGAGGACCACACCACCCTCGACTCGATGTTCGCCATCCACGAGGAGCTGCGCAGGGACGTCCCGCAGACCGGCTGCGTCATCCAGGCCTACCTCTTCCGCACCGAGGCCGACGCCCGCCGCCTGGCGGCGGACGGCAGCCGGGTCCGGCTGGTGAAGGGGGCGTACAAGGAGCCCGCCGAGGTCGCGTACCAGCAGAAGCACGAGATCGACAAGGCGTACGTGCGCGTCCTGCGCATCCTGATGGCGGGCGAGGGCTACCCGATGATCGGGTCCCACGACCCGCGCCTGATCTCCATCGCGCAGGAGCTCGCCCGGCACGCCGGGCGCAAGCTGGACGAGTACGAGTTCCAGATGCTGTACGGCATCCGGAGCGAGGAGCACCTGAGGCTCGCCGCCGAAGGTCACCGCATGCGCGTGTACACCGCGTACGGCACCGACTGGTACGGCTACTTCATGCGGAGGCTCGCGGAGAAGCCCGCCAACCTGCGGTTCTTCGTCCGCTCCATGGTCACCAAGGGCTGAGCCCGCACCACCCGCCCTAGTCAAGGAGTTACGGAACACATGGACGCTGTGACCCAGGTCCCCACCCCCGTCAACGAGCCGGTGCACGGCTACGCCCCCGGCTCGCCCGAGCGCGCCCGGCTGGAGGTCAAGCTCAAGGAGCTGGCCGAGAACCCCGTCGGCCTGCCCTGCACCATCGGCGGCGAGAAGCGGATGGGCGGCGGCGAGGAGTTCCAGGTCGTGCAGCCGCACAACCACAAGGCCGTCCTCGGCACCTACCGCAACGCCACCCGGCAGGACGCCCAGGACGCCGTCGACGCCGCCCTCGCCGCCGCCCCGGCCTGGCGTGCGATGTCCTTCGACGACCGCGCGGCGATCATCCTGCGCGCCGCCGAGCTGCTGGCCGGCCCGTGGCGCGAGACGCTGGCCGCCTCCACCATGCTCGGCCAGTCCAAGACCGCCCAGCAGGCCGAGATCGACACCCCTTGCGAGCTGGTCGACTTCTGGCGCTTCAACGTCCACTACGCCCGCCGGATCCTGGCCGAGCAGCCCCCGGCCAACTCGCCGGGCGTGTGGAACCGCCTGGACCACCGCCCGCTGGAGGGCTTCGTCTACGCGATCACGCCGTTCAACTTCACGGCCATCGCGGGCAACCTGCCGACCGCCCCGGCCCTGATGGGCAACGTCGTGGTGTGGAAGCCGTCCCCGGCGCAGACCCACGCCGCCGTGCTGCTGATGCAGCTGCTGGAGGAGGCCGGTCTGCCCAAGGGCGTCATCAACCTCGTCACCGGCGACGGCCTGGAGGTCTCCGAGGTGGCCCTGCACCACCGCGACCTCGCCGGCATCCACTTCACCGGCTCCACCAGGACCTTCCAGTACCTGTGGAAGACGGTCGGCGCCAACATCGAGAAGTACCGCGCCTACCCGCGCCTGGTCGGCGAGACCGGCGGCAAGGACTTCGTCGTCGCCCACCCGAGCGCCGACCGCGCGGTCCTCAAGACCGCCCTGACCCGCGGCGCCTTCGAGTACCAGGGCCAGAAGTGCTCGGCCACCTCCCGCGCGTACATCCCGGCGTCCCTCTGGAACGACGGCTTCAAGGAGGAGTTCGCCGCCGAGGTCGACCACCTGACCATGGGTGACGTCACCGACCTGTCCCACTTCATCGGCGCCGTCATCGACGAGCGGTCCTTCGCCAAGAACAAGGCCGCCATCGACCGCGCCACGTCGGACCCGTCCTGCACGATCGTCGCGGGCGGCTCCTACGACGACTCGGTGGGGTACTTCGTCCGCCCGACCGTCATCGAGTGCACCGACCCGGAGAACGAGGTCTTCACCACCGAGTACTTCGGCCCGATCCTCGCCGTGCACGTCTACGAGGACGACCGGTACGACGAGATGCTGACCCAGATGGAGTCGGTCTCCGACTACGCCCTGACCGGCTCGGTGATCGCGAACGACCGCGCCGCCGCCGCGTACACGATGGAGAAGCTGCGCTACGCCGCGGGCAACTTCTACATCAACGACAAGTCGACCGGCGCCGTCGTCGGCCAGCAGCCCTTCGGCGGCGGCCGCGCGTCCGGCACCAACGACAAGGCGGGCGCCCCGCAGAACCTGACGCGGTGGACGCTGACCCGCGCGATCAAGGAGACGCTGGTCCCGCCGACCGACCACACCTACCCGCACATGGGCTGAGCCCCGACGGGCCCCGACGGGCCGGGTCTCCCGCGCGGGACCCGGCCCGTCCGGCGTTCAGCCGGCCGCCCGGGGCCTCGGCAGGCGGTACAGCACGCTGCGGCGCAGCGGGCCCTCGGGGACGTTCGGGTCGTCGAAGTCGTCCGCAGGGTCGTACGTCATGCCCAGGCGTTCCATGACGGCCCGCGAGCGCCGGTTGCCGGGCGCGGTGACGGCGAGGATCTCGGGCAGGTCCAGTGCGGCGAAGCCGAAGTCCAGCACCGCGCGGGCGGCCTCCGTGGCGTAGCCGTGGCCCCAGGCCGGGCGGGCCAGCCGCCAGCCCGCCTCGACGCCGGTGAAGGGCTGGCCCTCCTCGACCGGGTCGAGCCCGCAGAAGCCGACGAACACGCCGGTCGCCCGCACCTCGACCGCCCAGAACCCCCACCCCCGCGCGTCCAGGCCGGCCTGGAAGCGGTCGATGCCGGCGTCGGTGCGCGCCCGGTCGGGCACGCCGGGCAGGTACCGGCGGACCTCCGGGTCGGTGTTGAGCGCGAACCAGGGGGCGCGGTCGGACTCCCGCCAGGAGCGCAGGAGCAGGCGTTCGGTGCCGAGTTCGGTCATGGGCGAACCGTAGGCGGGCCGGATCCCGCGCGGCGAGCGGAATTAAGGGGGGGGAGCCGGGCGCCGCCCCCGCGACACTGGCGTCATGACCGCCCACACCGCCGACCTGGCCCCCGCCGAACTCGCCGCCGCCCGCGCGCTGGTGCGCGACGCCTTCGACGGCGACCTCACCGACGAGGACTGGGGGCACACCCTGGGCGGGATGCACGCCCTGGTCCACGACGAGCGCGGGCTCGTCGCGCACGGCGCGGTCGTGATGCGGCGGGCCCGGTACGGGGGACGCCGGCTGCGCGTCGGCTGCGCCGAGGGCGTGGCCGTACGGGCGGACGCGCGGCGGCGCGGTCACGGCGGCACGGTCACGGCCGCCCTGGAGGGCGTCGTCGCCCGCGCCTACGACCTCGTCGCCCTGTCCGCCGGCGACGACGGCGCCCGGCTCTGCGCGGCCCGGGGCCGGCGGGTATGCGGCGGGCGCCTGTGCGCGCTGGGCCCCGACGGCGTGGTCCGGCTGCCGGACGAGGAGGGCTCCACCTGTGTGTGGCCCGTCCCCGCCGACGGGGACGACCCCGACGCCGAACTCCTCTTCGACTGGCGCGACGGCGACGTGCTCTAGCGAAAAGCGCTGGTCGGACCGGTGCGGCCGGTCTCGCCGTCTCAGATAGTAGGAAGTCCGAGTAATTGTGGGGACAGACGCTCCGCCCTCGCTTAGTTTTGTAGGAGCCGAACGTCTCGCTCGATCCAGCGAAGGGCGGTCGTGAGCCGGGCCTCCGTGCAGGCAACCCCTGCGGCACCGCTCCGCCGCCCCCTCCGGCGTCTCGCAATCCTCTGCCGCACTCCATGCTTCGAAGGAGTCGATCCCCCATGGCCGAGACGACAGTCCGCCGCCGAGTCCGCCACTCCTCCCGTACGAGCGAGTCCGACCGCAAGAACGCCGCGGCCGCCCTCCAGCGCGCCCTCGACCGCCGCGACAACGGCGGCGAGACCGGCCACTGAGGCCGGCCTCCGCCGCCGTTTCCGCCCGCACCACCCTGTCCGTATCGCGGACACGTCGTGTCATCCCCTGGGACGAGAGGTAGGGTGCCCGCATGTCTCGCAGCATCAATCTCGCAGTGATCCCGGGTGACGGAATCGGCCAGGAGGTCGTGACCGAAGGCCTGAAGGTCCTCTCCGCCGTCCTTCCGCAGGATGTGAAGCTGGAGACCCAGGAGTACGACTTCGGCGCCCGGCGCTACCACGCCACCGGCGAGACCCTCACCGACGCCGACCTCGACGCCCTCAAGCGGCACGACGCCATCCTGCTCGGTGCGATCGGCGACCCGAGCGTCCCGTCCGGCGTCCTGGAGCGCGGCTTCCTGCTCAAGCTCCGCTTCGCCTTCGACCACCACGTCAACCTGCGCCCCTCCAAGCTGCTGCCCGGCGTCGCCACCCCGCTCGCCGGCCAGCCGGAGATCGACTTCGTGGTGGTCCGCGAGGGCACCGAGGGCCCGTACACCGGCAACGGCGGCACCATCCGCAAGGGCACCCCGCACGAGGTCGCCACCGAGGTCTCCGTGAACACGGCCTTCGGTGTCGAGCGCGTCGTCCGGGACGCCTTCGCCCGCGCCCAGGCCCGCCCGCGCAAGAAGCTCACGCTGGTCCACAAGAACAACGTGCTGGCCTTCGCGGGTCACCTGTGGACCGACACCTTCAACCGGGTGGCCGAGGAGTTCCCCGAGGTCACCACCGAGTACATCCACGTCGACGCGGCGACCATCTACCTGGTCACCCAGCCCGAGCGGTTCGACGTCATCGTCACCGACAACCTCTTCGGCGACATCATCACCGACCTCGCCGCGGCCGTCTCCGGCGGCATCGGCGTCGCCGCGAGCGGGAACATCAACCCCTCCGGCGCGTACCCCTCGATGTTCGAGCCCGTGCACGGCTCGGCGCCCGACATCGCCGGCCAGGGCAAGGCCGACCCCACCGCCACGGTCCTGTCCGTCGCCCTGCTGCTGCGCCACCTCGGCCACGACGCCGAGGCCACCCGGATCGAGGACGCGGTCTCGGCCGACCTCGCGGAGCGCACGGGCGGACCCGCCCGCAGCACCGCCGAGATCGGCGACGCGCTCGCCGTACGAGTAGCCGGCTGACCCGCCAGGCACTCGACACCCCGCTGCAGCGCGCCTGCAGACTTCGAAGCCGCCGGGTCGCATTCCGCACCCGGCGGCTTTTCACTGTCCCCGCCGGGTGCGACCATCAACCCCTGGGTCGCATTCACGCCTTTTCGTCCACGGCACCCCGCGCGCGATAATCGAACGCGGAGCCGCGGAATGAGGGAATGCTCGGACGTCCTAGCACTGGCCACTGGCAGTACGGGCGTGAGCGCGGCCCGTCACTACAACCGGTGAAGGACACCCACTCATGACGACGCCCACGATCGAGCTCAAGCCCTCCGCGCACCCGCTCTCGGACGCGGAGCGCGAGGCCATCCTCGCCAGCCCCGGCTTCGGCCGCCACTTCACCGACCACATGGTCACCATCAAGTGGACCGAGGGCCGCGGCTGGCACGACGGACAGCTCGTCCCGTACGCGCCGATCTCCCTCGACCCGGCCACCAACGTCCTGCACTACGCGCAGGAGATCTTCGAGGGACTGAAGGCCTACCGCCGCCCCGACGGCTCGGTCGCCACCTTCCGCCCCGACCGCAACGCCCTGCGCTTCCAGCGCTCCGCGCGCCGGCTGGCGATGCCCGAGCTACCGGTCGAGACGTTCGTCGAGGCCTGCCACGCGCTGGTGCGGCAGGACCAGGCGTGGGTCCCGGCGCACGGCGGTGAGGAGTCCCTCTACCTGCGCCCCTTCATGATCGCCACCGAGGTCGGGCTGGGCGTGAAGCCCGCCAACGAGTACCTCTTCCTGGTCATCGCCTCCCCGGCCGGCGCCTACTTCCCCGGGGGCGTCAAGCCGGTCTCCATCTGGGTCTCCGAGGACCGCGTCCGCGCCGTCCCCGGCGGCATGGGCGACGCGAAGACCGGCGGCAACTACGCGGCGTCGCTGCTCGCGCAGGCGGAGGCGGCGGCGAAGGGCTGCGACCAGGTCTGCTACCTCGACGCCGTCGAGCACCGGTGGGTCGAGGAACTGGGCGGCATGAACCTGTACTTCGTCTACGGCGACAAGATCGTCACGCCGACCCTCACCGGCTCCATCCTGGAGGGCGTCACCCGGGACAGCCTCCTCACCGTCGCCCGCGACCTCGGCTACGAGGCCGAGGAGGGCCGGGTCTCGGTCGAGCAGTGGCAGCGCGACGCGGCGGACGGCAGCCTCACCGAGGTCTTCGCCTGCGGCACGGCCGCCGTGATCACGCCGGTCGGCACGGTCAAGCGAGCGACCGGCGAGTGGCAGCAGTCGGGCGGCGAGCCCGGCGAGGTCACCCTGCGCCTGCGCCGGGCCCTGCTCGACATCCAGCGCGGCACGGCCGAGGACCGGCACGGCTGGATGTACCAGCTGGCATAGTCCCGCGACAGGTGGCACAAGCACCGTGACGCCCCCGGCACCGGGCCTGCATCGGCCTGGCCGTCGGGGGCGTCCTGGCGTCGGGCCGGTGCGCGTCAGCGGCAGGCGGGCCCCACCCCGTGGTCTCCCGGCCCCGGTCCCCGTATGCCCTGCCCCGTGGTCTCCCGGTCCCGGTCCCCGTATGCCCTGCCCCGCGCCTGGCAAGAGTTTGAAGCGGCGTTCAATCATGACAGGAGCGAGAGCCAGTCAATATCTGGGCTACCGGATCCTCCCGTTTAGAGTGGTGCTCTAAACTGTGGGAGGCAAGGAGGTGCCCGCGTCATGAGACTGACCCCCACCGAACGGGACCGGCTGCTGCTCTTCGGAGCCGCCGAGCTGGCCCGCGCCCGCCGGGCCCGCGGGCTGCGGCTGAACGTGCCGGAGGCGACCGCGCTGATCGCGGACACCGTCTGCGAGGCCGCCCGGGACGGCGCCCGGCTCGCCGAGGCCGTCGAGCGGGCCCGCTCGGTGCTCGGGCCGGACGACGTCCTGCCCGGCGTCGCCGACATCGTCACCGAGGTGCACGTCGAGGCCGTCTTCGACGACGGCTCACGGCTCGCGGTGGTCTCCGACCCCCTGCGCGGCGGTGGTCTCGGCGACCGCGGTCCGGGCGCGCTGCTGCCCGGACCCGGGCACACCGACCCCGAGCCGGTCCTGCGGCTGACGGTCACCAACACCGCCGGCGTGCCCGTCTCCGTCACCTCCCACTTCCACTTCTTCGAGGCCAACCCGCGCCTGGACTTCGACCGTCCGGCGGCCTACGGCATGCGGCTCGCGGTACCCGCCGGATCGTCCGTGCGCTTCGGGCCCGGCGAGAGCGCCGAGGTGGGGCTCGTGCCGATCGGCGGCGACCGGATCGCGATCGGCTTCGCCGGGCTGGTCGACGGGCCGCTGGACGCGCCCGGCGCCCGCGCGGAGGCGCTGCGCCGCGCCGCCGCCTGCGGCTACCTCGGCGTACCGGACACCACCGAGCAGGAGGCCGGGCGATGAGCCGCCCCGGAGGCCACCCCGCCGAGGCCCGCCGCCTCACCCCGCACGAGTACGCCGCCACCCACGGCCCCCGTGCCGGCGACCGCGTCCGGCTCGGCGACTCCGGCCTGACCGTCCGCGTGGAGTCCGACTCCCAGCGCTACGGCGACGAGTTCCTGGCCGGGTTCGGCAAGACCGCCCGCGACGGACTGCACCTGAAGGCCGCCTCGGTCCGCGAGACCTGCGACGTCGTCATCAGCAACGTCGTGGTGATCGACGCGGTGCAGGGCATCCGCAAGGTGTCCATCGGCATCCGCGAGGGCCGGATCAGCGCGATCGGCCGGGCCGGCAACCCCGACACCCTGGACGGCGTCGACGTCGTCGTCGGCACCGGTACGTCGATCGTGTCCGGTGAGGGCCTCATCGCCACCGCCGGGGCCGTCGACACCCACGTCCACCTGCTGTCGCCGCGCGTCATGGAGGCCTCGCTCGCCTCCGGCGTCACCACGATCATCGGACAGGAGTTCGGCCCCGTGTGGGGCGTCGGCGTCAACTCGCCCTGGGCGCTCAAGCACGCGTTCGACGCGTTCGACGCCTGGCCCGTCAACATCGGCTTCCTCGCCCGCGGTTCGTCCTCCCACGACGCCCCGCTGGTCGAGGCCCTCGCCGAGGGCGGCGCCTCCGGCTTCAAGGTGCACGAGGACATGGGCGCCCACACCCGCGCCCTGGACACCGCCCTGCGCGTCGCCGAGGAGCACGACGTCCAGGTCGCCCTGCACAGCGACGGCCTGAACGAGTGCCTGTCGGTGGAGGACACCCTGCGGGTGCTGGAGGGCCGCACCATCCACGCCTTCCACATCGAGGGCTGCGGCGGCGGACACGTCCCCAACGTGCTGAAGATGGCCGGGGTGCCCCATGTCATCGGCTCCTCCACCAACCCCACCCTGCCCTTCGGCCGGGACGCGGTCGCCGAGCACTACGGCATGATCGTCTCCGTCCACGACCTCAAGCCCGACCTGCCCGGCGACGCCGCCATGGCCCGGGACCGCATCCGCGCCGGGACGATGGGCGCCGAGGACGTCCTGCACGACCTGGGCGCGATCGGCATCACCTCGTCGGACGCGCAGGGCATGGGCCGGGCCGGCGAGACGGTCCGCCGGACGTTCGCCATGGCCGGCAAGATGAAGGCCGAGTCCGGCGCCCCCGACGCCGGCCACGACAACGAGCGCGTCCTGCGCTACATGGCCAAGCTGACCATCAACCCCGCCATCGCGCACGGCCTGGCGCACGAGGTCGGGTCGATCGAGACCGGCAAGCTCGCCGACATCGTGCTGTGGCGCCCGGAGTACTTCGGCGCCAAGCCGCAGCTCGTGCTGAAGGCCGGCTTCCCGGCGTACGGCGTGGTCGGCGACCCCAACGCGGCCACCGACACCTGCGAACCGCTGGTGCTGGGCCCGCAGTTCGGCGCGTACGGCGCGACCCCGGCCGACCTCTCGGTCGCGTTCGTCGCCCGGGCCGCCCTCGACCGGGGCCACGACACCGTGCCGACCCGCCGCCGCCGGGTCGCCGTGCGCGGCACCCGCGGCATCGGCCCGGCCGACCTGCGCCTGAACTCCCGCACCGGACAGGTCGACGTCGACCCGCGCACCGGGCTGGTCACGCTCGACGGCGACCCGCTGCGCTCCGCGCCCGCCGACTCCGTCTCCCTCAACCGCCTGTACTTCCTGTAAGGACCCGCGACATGACCACACCCGCCGCCGACGGCTTCCGCATGCCCGCCGAGTGGGCCCCGCACGAGCGCACCTGGATGGCGTGGCCGGGCCCCAACGTCACCTTCGAGGACGCCGAGGACCTCGCCGCGGCGCGGCGCGCCTGGGCCGCCGTGGCCCGCGCGGTGCGCCGCTTCGAGCCGGTGACGGTGGTGTGCGGGCCCGGGCAGGCGCGGGAGGCGCGGGCCCTGCTGGGCGAGGGCGTCGAGACGGTCGAACGCGATCTCGACGACGCGTGGATGCGGGACGTCGGCCCCACGTTCCTGACCGACGGCGCCGGCGGGCTGGCCGCCGTGGACTGGACGTTCAACGGCTGGGGCGCCCAGGACTGGGCCCGCTGGGAGCACGACGCGGAGGTCGGCGCGTACGTCTCGGACCTCGCGGGCGCGACGACGTACGCCTCGAAGCTGGTCAACGAGGGCGGCGCGATCCATGTCGACGGCGAGGGCACGGTCCTGCTGACGGAGACGGTGCAGCTCGGCCCCGAGCGCAACCCGGGCTGGACGCGCGAGGAGGCCGAGGCCGAGATCCACGCCCACCTCGGCACCCGCAAGGCCGTCTGGCTGCCCCGCGGCCTGACCGGCGACTACCCCCCGCACGGCTTCGGCACCCTCGGCCACGTCGACATCGTCGCCGCCTTCGCCCGCCCCGGTGTCGTGGTCGCCCACCACCAGCCCGACCCGGCGCACCCCGACCACGAGATCACCAAGGAGGTGATCGGGCTGCTGAGGTCCGCCACCGACGCGCGCGGCCGCAGCCTGGAGGTGGTGGAGGTGCCCGCCCCGACCGTCCTGGAGGCCGACGGGCACTGGGCCGACTACTCCTACATCAACCACTACCTGTGCAACGGCGGCGTCGTCCTGTGCGCCTTCGACGACCCCCGTGACGAACTCGCCGCCGGCATCTTCCGCCGGCTGTTCCCGGAGCGCACGGTGACCCTGGTGGACGCCCGTACGATCTTCGCGGGGGGCGGCGGCGTCCACTGCATCACCCAGCAGCAGCCGAAGGTCTGAAGGCCCGAGGGCCTGAAGGTCCGAAGGCCGGGAGTCGGGAGGGTCACGGATGGCCGGAGCGGCCCGCGCGCGGAAGAACGCGCCGCCTCGCGAGGACGTGCTCGCCGCCGCCATGGAGATGATCGCCGAACGCGGTCTGGAGAAGCTCACCATGGCGGCGCTGGGCCGCGAGGTGGGCATGAGCAGCGGCCACCTCCTGTACTACTTCCACAGCAAGGACGAACTGCTGCTGCGCACGCTGGAGTGGAGCGAGGGGCGGCTGGGCGCCGAGCGCGGGCGCCTGCTCAGCCGGCCCGGCGGCGCCCGCGAACGCCTCGACGCGTACGTCGGCCTGTACGTGCCCGACGGCCACCGCGACCCGCACTGGACGCTGTGGCTGGAGGTCTGGAACCGCTCGCAGAACGCCGACGAGGACGCCCGCGCCCGGCAGACCGCCATCGAGGGCGCCTGGCACCGCGACCTGGTCGCGCTGATCGCGGAGGGCATGTCGCGCGGCGAGTTCCGCGCCGTCGACCCGGACCGCTTCGCGGCCCGGCTGCGCGCCCTGCTCGACGGCTTCTCCATCCACGTGGCGATCGGCCTGCGGGGCACCGACCGGGCGCAGGTCCTCGCCCACGTCCGCGAGTTCCTCGACGCCGCCCTGACCACGGACGGTGCCCCGTCCGCCCGCTGACGGCTCAGCCGCGCAGCCACCAGGGGCTGCCCAGCCGCCGTGCGGGGGTGAACGCCGGAGGGGCGTGACGGCGGGAGTGCCGCCCGTATCCTGAGACACCGGTGAGAGGAGGGGCGGCTTGTGCCAGACTGCCTCCGTGCTCTCGTTCGCCACGATGATTATTGGCAGCAGGCGCGCCGGTCCGCAGTGACCGCTCGTACGACCAGGTACGGACGGACACCGTCGTCCTCGACCCGCGCGCAGACCTCTCGCACCCGCGAGAGGTTTTTCGCATTTCTGGCCCACCTTCAGCCGGGAGTCCAGCGCGAGGGATCATTGGGGGACGGTGGAGCCGGTCATTCCGGTACAGACCGAGATCCATACATCAGGAGCCTTCAGACCATGACGGAAACCAGCGAGCTCGACGACTCGTTCCACGTCTTCGACACCACCCTGCGGGACGGCGCCCAGCGGGAGGGCATCAACCTCACCGTCGCGGACAAGCTGGCCATCGCTCGGCACCTGGACGACTTCGGCGTGGGTTTCATCGAGGGCGGCTGGCCGGGCGCCAACCCGCGGGACACCGAGTTCTTCGCCCGCGCCCGGCAGGAGATCCAGTTCCGCCACGCCCAGCTGGTCGCCTTCGGCGCCACCCGCCGCGCCGGGGCGAAGGCGAGCGAGGACCCGCAGGTGAAGGCGCTCCTGGAGTCCGGCGCCCCGGTGATCACCCTGGTCGCCAAGTCGCACGACCGGCACGTCGAACTCGCCCTGCGCACCACCCTGGACGAGAACCTGGAGATGGTCCGCGACACCGTCTCCCACCTGCGGGAGCAGGGCCGCCGCGTCTTCGTGGACTGCGAGCACTTCTTCGACGGCTACCGCGCCAACCCCGAGTACGCCAAGGCCGTCGTCCGCACGGCGTCGCAGGCCGGCGCCGACGTGGTCATCCTGTGCGACACCAACGGCGGCATGCTCCCGGCCCAGATCCAGGCGGTCGTCGCCACGGTGCTGGCCGACACCGGCGCCCGCCTCGGCATCCACGCCCAGGACGACACCGGCTGCGCGGTCGCCAACACCCTCGCCGCGGTCGACGCGGGCGCGACCCACGTCCAGTGCACGGCCAACGGCTACGGCGAGCGCGTCGGCAACGCCAACCTGTTCCCGGTGGTCGCCGCCCTGGAACTGAAGTACGGCAAGAAGGTCCTCCCCGAGGGCCGCCTCCGCGAGATGACCCGCATCTCGCACGCGATCGCCGAGGTCGTCAACCTCACCCCCTCCACCCACCAGCCCTACGTCGGCGTCTCCGCCTTCGCGCACAAGGCCGGCCTGCACGCCTCCGCCATCAAGGTCGACCCGGACCTGTACCAGCACGTCGACCCCGAGCTGGTCGGCAACACCATGCGGATGCTGGTCTCCGACATGGCGGGCCGCGCCTCGGTCGAGCTCAAGGGCAAGGAGCTCGGCATCGACCTGGGCGGCGACCGCGAACTGGTCGGCCGGGTGGTGGAGCGGGTCAAGGAGCGCGAGCTCCAGGGCTACACGTTCGAGGCCGCCGACGCCAGCTTCGAGCTGCTGCTGCGCGACGAGGTCGAGGGCAGGCCGCTGAAGTACTTCGAGGTGGAGTCCTGGCGCGCGATCGTCGAGGACCGCCCCGACGGCAGCCACGCCAACGAGGCCACGGTGAAGCTGTGGGCCAAGAGCGAGCGCATCGTCGCGACCGCCGAAGGAAACGGCCCGGTCAACGCCCTGGACCGCGCCCTGCGGGTCGCGCTGGAGAAGATCTACCCGCAGCTCGCCAAGCTGGACCTCGTCGACTACAAGGTCCGCATCCTGGAGGGCGTGCACGGCACCCAGTCCACCACCCGCGTGCTGATCTCCACGTCCGACGGGACGGGGGAGTGGTCCACCGTCGGCGTCGCGGACAACGTCATCGCCGCCTCCTGGCAGGCCCTGGAGGACGCCTACACTTACGGCCTGCTCAGGGCCGGCGTCGAGCCCGCCGCGTAACCGGCGCCCCACCGGCCGCGCCCCGCACCCGGGACGCGCCCGGTGGGGCCGGGGCGGCCGCCGTCAGGGGGCCCGCCACACGTTGTCGAAGGCGTCCTGCTCGACCCGGCGGCGCTGCCGGACGGCCTCCAGTTCCGTCAGGGCGTCGCCCAGGGCGGCCAGCACGGTCACCGCCGGACCGCCGGCGGCGTCGCCCGTCCCCGGCGCGGACGGTTCCTCGATGCCCAGCGCGCCCGCGAGACCCACCAGGACGGGCTCGTGGGCGGCCCACCGCTCGTCCGCGTGGCGCCGGGCCGGCGAGTCGGCCACCGTGGCCGGCTCGCTGCGCCGCCGCAGCCAGTGGCGGTGCCCGCCCCCGGCCGGCGTCTCCTGCTCCAGCACGGCGACATAGGCCTGGGCCAGCCCGCGCCCCCGGCGCCACAGCCAGTCCTCGGCCGTCTCGTACGGCGGCCGGCGGACGAGCGCCGCCGCCGCCTCGTCCAGCAGCCGGTCGCCCGTGCCCTGCCCGGTGCCGGGCACGAGGCGGTCGTCCTCCACGGTGAGCACCCCGGCGTCGGCCAGGTCGAGCAGCTCCGCCCCGGCGAGGGCGAGCGACAGGTCGCCCTGCCCGATCTCGCGGCGGGAGGGGAGGTTGAGGGCGACGATCAGCAGATCCAGCGGTGTGGTCATCTCGACTCCAGGTCACGGGCGCCCGACACGGCCCGTGTCTCCACCATGGGCCCGGTGACGCCGCTCCGCAGCCCGGCCGCCGCCCGACCCTACTGCAACCGCCCCTGCCGGCCGGCGGCCCCGGTGCGGCTCCCGATCCGCGCCCGCGCCCCGTCCGCGGGGGAGTTGTCCGTGACGTCCGGGCACGTGGTCGCGGCCGAGTTCACCACGTCGCCCGTCGTCCGGCGATCAGCAGCCGGACCGTCCGGGTGGATCTCCCCATGGGGCGCCGCAGTTCTGGGCGGGGATGCGGCGTGCGAGGCGTGAGCAGATGACGGCTCCGAACGCCCGTCCCCGAGGCGCGTGTTCACCAGTCGAAGAAACAACGCCCCTGATCCGGTCTTCCGTTGACTCTGTACCCGTTCTGGCGTGAAGTCTTGACGGCGGCGCCGGCTCCCAGTTAACTCACGCCCTGATCTAAGCCGTAAGAGGATTGAGCCGTCAGAGGCTTACGAGAGTCGAGGGACGTTCCATGCGAAGAACCGCCCTGCTCGCCTGCGCCGCCCTGCTCACCGGACTGCTCCCGCTCGCCACCGCGGCCACGGCGTCCGGCGCCGGCGAACCCGCCCCCGTGCCGGTCGACCGCTTCGAGGGCGAGGTGCCCTTCGCCGAACCGCCCGCCGGGGGCATCTTCACCTGGGGCGGCGACACCGACGACCCGCCCGCCCTCGCCCTGACCGCCCGTGACGACGCCCCCGAGGGCGAGAAGGTCCTCTCCGGCACCTACGAGATCAGCGGTTACGGCGGCTTCACCCACGAATTCCCCGCCGCCGGGCCCGCCCAGGACTGGTCCGCCCACCAGGGCGTCCGCTTCTGGTGGGACGGCCGGAACAACGGCGAGAGGATCGCCTTCGAACTCAAGGACGGCGGTGCCCACGGCGGGGCCTCCGAGCTGTGGACGACGTCCTTCACCGACGACTTCACCGGCTGGAAGCAGATCGAGATCCCCTTCACCGACTTCACCTACCGAACCGACTACCAGCCCGTCGGCGGCATCGACCACGTCCTCGGCCTCACCGGGATGTGGGGGTACGCGGTCACGCTGCCCGCCGGCGTCAAGGGCGACTTCGCCATGGACGCCGTCGAGCTGTACGGAGCGGCGGACCAGTCGCTGCGCGCGTCCGTCCGCACCGACTCGGCCGTGTACCCGGTGCGGGAGGGCGGCGCGGCGACGGTGCGGCTCACGGTCGCCACGACCGGCGAGGCGCCCCTCGACCAGCCGGTCACCGTGACCTACGAGACGGGCGGCGGCACCGCCTCCGGCGCCGACCACACCCCCGTCCGGGGCGCGTACACCTTCCCCGCGGGCACGGCGTCCGGCACCACCCACACCGTGCGGATCCCCACCCGCAAGGACCGGACCGCCGAACCCGCCGAGACGATCCCCCTGAAGCTGGCGGTCACCGGCGCCAGGGCGCCCGCCGAGACCCCGCAGGTCGTGATCGACGCGCACGGGCTGCCGTACCTCGACCGCCGGCTGCCGGTGCACAAGCGGGTCGCCGACCTCCTGGCCCGCATGTCCCTGGAGGAGAAGGCCGGCCAGATGACCCAGGCCGAGCGCGGCGCGCTCACCGAGGCCGGGGACGTCGCCGCCTACGACCTGGGCTCGCTGCTCTCCGGCGGCGGCTCGGCCCCGACCCCCAACACGCCCGAGGCCTGGGCGAAGATGATCGACGGCTTCCAGCTGCGCACCCGGGCGACCCGCTTCCAGATCCCGCTGATCTACGGGGTCGACGCGGTGCACGGACACAACAACGTGGCCGGCGCGACGATCATGCCGCACAACATCGGCATCGGGGCGACCAGGGACCCGGACATCGCCTACGAGACCGGCGCGGTGACCGCCGCCGAGGTGCGCGCGACCGGCGTCCCCTGGGACTTCGCGCCCTGCCTGTGCGTCACCCGCGACGAACGCTGGGGCCGCTCCTACGAGTCCTTCGGCGAGGACCCCGCGCTGGTCGACGCGATGGAGACGGTGATCCAGGGCCTCCAGGGCCGCGCCGACGGCCGGGACCTGGACCGCGCCGACAAGGTGCTGGCCACCGCCAAGCACTTCGTGGCCGACGGCGGCACCGCGTACGGCTCCTCCACCACCGGCACCTACACGGTCGACCAGGGCGTCACCACGGTCACCCGCGAGGAGCTGGAGGCCGTCCACCTGGCCCCGTACCGCACGGCCGTCGAGCGGGGCGTCGGCACGGTCATGCCGTCCTACTCCTCCCTCGACCTGCTCGGCGACGACCGGGGACCGGTCAAGATGCACGCGAGCGCCGAGATGATCAACGGCGTCCTCAAGGACCGGCTGGACTTCGAGGGCTTCGTGATCAGCGACTGGGCGGCCATCGACCAGCTGCCCGGCGACTACGCCTCCGACGTCCGCACGTCGGTCAACGCCGGCCTCGACATGATCATGGTCCCGTACGCCTACCGCGACTTCCGCACCACCCTCGTCGACGAGGTGCGGGCGGGCCGGATCGACGAGCGGCGGATCGACGACGCGGTCTCCCGCATCCTCACGCAGAAGTTCCGGCTGGGCCTCTTCGAGCAGCCCTACGCCGACACCCGCGGCGCATCGGAGATCGGCTCCGCCGCGCACCGGGCGGTCGCCCGGGAGGCGGTGGCCGAGTCGCAGGTGCTGCTGAAGAACAGCGGGGGCCTGCTGCCGCTGAAGCCCGCGCAGAAGCTGTACGTCGCCGGGTCCAACGCCGACGACATCGGCAACCAGAGCGGCGGCTGGACCGTCACCTGGCAGGGCGCCTCCGGTGACACCACCCCCGGGACCACCGTGCTGGAGGGCATCCGCGCGGCCGGCGGGGAGGTCACCTGGTCCCAGGACGCCTCGGCGCCCACGGCCGGGCACGACGTGGGCGTCGTGGTGGTCGGCGAGACCCCGTACGCCGAGGGCGTCGGCGACGTCGGCAACGGCCACGACCTGGAGCTGAGCCCCGCCGACCAGCGGGCCGTCGACACGGTCTGCGCGGCGATGCGGTGCGCGGTGCTGATCGTCTCCGGACGCCCGCAGCTCCTCGGCGACCGGCTCGGCGCGATCGACGCGCTGGTCGCGTCCTGGCTGCCCGGCACGGAGGGCGACGGCGTGGCGGACGTGCTCTACGGCAGGCGGCCCTTCACCGGGCAGCTGCCCGTGACCTGGCCCAGGTCGCAGGCCCAGCTGCCGATCAACGTCGGGGACGCCGCGTACGACCCGCAGTACCCGTACGGCTGGGGCCTGACCACCCTGACCAGCGTCCCGCAGGGGGGCCTGCCGGCCCTCACGGCGCTGGGCGCCGCGGCCGGGGCGGCGGAGCGGGCCGGCGCCGGGGAGGCGGGCCGCGCGGCCGTCACCAAGGCCCGCCTGCTGGTCCAGCAGCGGGTCGGGCAGGACGTCACCGCGGCGGTGGCGAAGCCGTTCGCCGAGGCCGACCACCTGCTGCTGACCGGCCGGTACCGGGCCGCGGTGGAGAAGCTGACCGCCGCCTACCGGGCGGCGTAGGCGGCACCCGCGTCGGGCATCGGCCCCGGGGGAGGAATTTCCCCCTGGGGCCGATGCCCCTTTCTGTGCCGGTTCGGGTACTTTCGAACGTATGAAGGCCGCGCTCGTACAACGGCTCATACGCCTGCTGATCGTGCCTGTCGCCGCCGTGCTGGCGGTACTGACGGCCGGTGCGCCCGGCGCACACGCGGCCACCGACCTGTCCGAGGTCGCCGCCGCGCTGCGCGAGAGCCCGGTCTACGTGGACCCGGCCGCGGCGGACCTGCTGCCGGAGTCGGACGCCGAGGCGCTCTCCGACAAGATCAGGGACGCGGACAAACCCGTCTTCGTCGCGGTCCTCCCGTCCGGCTACCCCACCGAGGACCTCTTCCGGAACCTGCGCACCGAGACCGGCGTCACCGGCGTGTACGGCATCCGGCTCGGCGACGCGTTCGACGCCCGCGCCGACAGCCGGGTGCTGAGCCGCGCCGCCGTGTCCAACCTGGTCGCGTCCGTGCAGAGCGCGGGCGACGTCAAGGCCCAGCTCAACGACTTCGTGGACGGCGCCCTGCGTAACGTGGGCGGGGTGGCGCCCAGCAGCTGGAGCGGGGACACCGGCGACGGCGTCTCGGCCACCGGCCTGATCACGCTCGGCGCGGTGCTGGCCGCGGGCGGCGCCGGCGCCTACGCGCTCTCCCGCCGCAACCGCCACCGCCACGAGGAGGAGCAGCGGGCGGCACTGGAGAAACTGCGCGTGGTGGTGGACGAGGACATCACCGCCTTCGGCGAGGAGCTGGACCGGCTCGACTTCCACCCCGCCGAACCCGGCGCCGACGACGCCATGCGCGCGGACTACGCGCACGCGCTGGACGCCTACGAGACGTCCAAGGCGCGCATGGCGGCGGCCACGAAACCCGAGGACGTCCGGGCGGTCACGCAGTCCCTGGAGGACGGCCGCTTCGCGCTCGCGGCCCTCGCCGCCCGCCGCGCGGGCCGGCCGCTGCCCGAACGCCGTCCGCCGTGCTTCTTCGACCCGCGCCACGGCCCCTCGGTCGCCGACGTGACCTGGACGCCCGCGGGCGGCGCGACCCGTGAGGTGCCGGTCTGCGCGGCCGACCGGACCCGCCTGTCCGACGGCCGGGACCCCATGATCCGTGAGGTGGAGACGGTCTCCGGCCCCCGCCCGTACTGGGACGCGGGCCCGGCCTACGGGCCCTGGGCGGGCGGCTACTTCGGCGGCGGCATCCTGCCCGGCCTGCTCATCGGCACCCTGCTCGGCAGCGCCATGGCCACCCCGGCCTACGCCGCCGACTACGGCGCCGGTTACGGCGACTTCGGCGAGGGCGGCTACCAGGGCGGCGACGTCTCCGGCGCGGACTTCGACACCGGCGACTTCGGCGGCGGGGGCTTCGGCGGCGGCGACTTCGGGGGTGGCGGGGACTTCGGCGGCGGGTTCTGACCCGGCGCGCCCGTGCCGGTGCGTCCGCTCGGCGCCGCCGGTGCACGCGGCCGGGCCCGGCGCGGCGCGGCGCCGGGCCCGGGTGGTTCCGGGCGGGTCGGAGGGTGGCCGCGGCCGAGGCGATCGCGGCGGCGAAGGCGGAGACCTCGGTGCAGACACCGGGTGCGTCGGCGCGGGCGCAGCCGATGCCCCGGCCGGTGCTGCCCGCCTGGACCCGGGCCCCGGCGGCGTCCCGGCGGAACAGGGGGCCGCCCGAGTCGCCCTGGCAGGTGTCGACGCCGCCCGCCGGGCACCCGGCGCAGATCTCCTCGCCCGGGATCAGCCCGTCGCCGGGCTCGCGGGCAAATGGGGAGCGGAGGAACGGGGGCCCGGAAAGGTGGTGTGGTGCGAGTCCGGGCTCACGCGTTCTTGACCGCCGAGATGTCGAAGACCAGCTTGATCTTGTCGGAGATCAGGACGCCACCCGTCTCCAGCGCCGCGTTCCAGGTCAGGCCCCACTCCGAGCGCAGCAGCTCGGCCTTGCCCTCGAAGCCGACCCGGTCGTTGCCGAAGGGGTCCTTCGCGGCGCCGTTGAACTCCAGGTCGATGGTGATCGGCTTGGTGACGCCGAGGATGGACAGGTCGCCGGTGATCCGGTAGTCGTCGCCGCCGAGCGCCTCCGCCGCGGTGGAGCGGAACGTCATCGCCGGGAACCGCTCCGTGGTGAAGAAGTCCGCGCTCTTGAGGTGGGCGTCCCGGTCGGCGTTGCCCGTGTCGATGCTGTCCATCGTGACGTCGATGGTCGCGCTGGACCGGGACGGGTCGGAGCCGTCCAGGTGCAGCGCGCCGGAGAAGTCGAGGAACTTGCCCTTGACGTTCGTGACCATGGCGTGCCGGGCGACGAAGCCGATGGTGGTGTGCGCGGGGTCAAGGGTGTAGTCGCCGGTCAGGGCGGCCCGCTCCGGGTTTCCCGCGGCGGCCGTCCTGGTCGCGGTACCGCTGTTCCTGCTGCCGAAGATGCCCATGATGTGCTCCTTGGGACGAGGCTGTTGAATGTTCAACCATGCCAACGGGATCGACGGTAGACCTATTCCTTTTAATCTTCAACATCGTTGGTGAGGTGGCGCGTCACGCTCGCCGCGTCACCCCATGGATGGCATGGGTCGGACATGAAATCTCCATGGCCGTGGGCTGACCGATTTGTGTGACCTCTACAATGTCGAAGCCCTCTGAGCAGTCGGAACGCCGGTGTGTCGCCCCGGTTCTGTTCAGTGGCACCAGTAAAACGCGCCGGAGACTGTACGGAGTCGACGGCTCGCTTTCCTCGGTGTCCTTCGTAAGGTCGCTACATGACCGTTTTGGATGAGGCGACGGGTGAGTCGGCGAGCGAGCCGGTGGATGAGCCGACGGACGCGCGCGGGCGGGTGGCCGAGCTGCACGAGATCCGTGCGCAGGCGGTGGCCGGTCCCAGTGAGAGAGCGACCGAGGCGCAGCACGCCAAGGGCAAGCTGACCGCCCGGGAGCGCATCGAACTGCTCCTGGACCCGGGTTCCTTCCGCGAGGTCGAGCAGCTGCGCCGGCACCGGGCGTCCGGTTTCGGGCTGGAGACCAAGAAGCCGTACACCGACGGTGTCGTCACCGGCTGGGGCACGGTGGAGGGCCGTACGGTCTTCGTCTACGCCCACGACTTCCGTATCTTCGGCGGCGCCCTCGGCGAGGCGCACGCCACGAAGATCCACAAGATCATGGACATGGCCATCGCGGCCGGTGCCCCGCTGGTGTCGCTGAACGACGGCGCCGGCGCCCGCATCCAGGAGGGCGTCAGCGCGCTCGCCGGGTACGGCGGCATCTTCCAGCGCAACACCAGGGCGTCCGGCGTCATCCCGCAGATCAGCGTGATGCTCGGCCCGTGCGCCGGCGGCGCGGCGTACTCGCCCGCCCTCACCGACTTCGTCTTCATGGTCCGCGAGACCTCGCAGATGTTCATCACCGGCCCCGACGTGGTCAAGGCGGTGACCGGCGAGGAGATCACCCAGAACGGCCTCGGCGGCGCCGACGTGCACGCCGAGACCTCCGGCGTCTGCCACTTCGCGTACGACGACGAGGAGACGTGCATCGCCGAGGTGCGCTACCTGTTGTCGCTGCTCCCGCAGAACAACCGGGAGAACCCGCCCCGGGCGGACTCCTCCGACGCCCCCGAGCGCCGCTCCGACGTGCTGCTGGACCTGGTCCCGGCGGACGGCAACCGGCCGTACGACATGGCCAAGGTGATCGAGGAGATCGTCGACGACGGCGAGTACCTGGAGGTCCACGAGCGCTGGGCGCGCAACATCATCTGCGCGCTGGCCCGGCTGGACGGCCAGGTGGTCGGCATCGTCGCCAACCAGCCGCAGGTACTGGCGGGCGTCCTGGACATCGAGGCGAGCGAGAAGGCCGCGCGGTTCGTCCAGATGTGCGATGCCTTCAACATCCCGATCGTCACCTTCCTGGACGTGCCCGGATTCCTCCCCGGCGTCGACCAGGAGCACGGCGGCATCATCCGGCACGGGGCGAAGCTGCTGTACGCGTACTGCAACGCCACCGTGCCGCGGATCTCCCTGATCCTGCGCAAGGCCTACGGCGGCGCCTACATCGTCATGGACAGCCAGTCCATCGGCGCGGACCTCACGTACGCCTGGCCCACCAACGAGATCGCGGTGATGGGCGCCGAGGGCGCCGCCAACGTCATCTTCCGGCGTCAGATCGCGGACGCCGAGGACCCCGAGGCCATGCGGCAGAAGATGGTCAAGGAGTACAAGTCCGAGCTCATGCACCCGTACTACGCGGCGGAGCGCGGTCTGGTGGACGACGTCATCGACCCGGCGGAGACCCGCGAGGTGCTCATCCGGTCCCTGGCGATGCTGCACACCAAGCACGCCGACCTGCCCTCGCGCAAGCACGGCAACCCCCCGCAGTAACCCAGCGGAAACCTCTTCCACGGAGACTGACAGCCATGAGCACTCCTGACATCCGCGTCGAGAAGGGCCACGCCGAGCCCGAGGAAGTCGCCGCGATCACCGCCCTCCTGCTGGCCCGCGCGGCCGCCCACACCGCCGCGCCCGCCCCGGCCCACCACGGCCGCGCCAAGGCCGGCTGGCGCCGCCTGGAGCGCGAGCCCGGCTTCCGCGCCCCCCACAGCTGGCACGCCTGACGCACCGGCCGCCCACGGCCCCGCCTTCTTCCGAGACGGCGGGGCCGTGGCACGTTCGGCCGGTGCCGGCCCCGCCGCCCGCCGGGCCTTTCCGGAAAAGCCCGCGGCCCCCTCCCTCCCACAGGAGGAACGGGGGCCGCGGCCGTGTCCGTGCCGATTACCGCAGGCGTGCCATCAGCGCGTGCTCGACCAGCGTGATCAGCGCCGACTTGGCGTCCGCGCGGTGGCGGGCGTCCGTCGTGATGATCGGGGTGTCCGGGCCGATCTGGAGCGCCTCGCGGACCTCCTCGGGAGCGTACGGCTGGTTGCCGTCGAAGCCGTTGAGGGCGATGACGAACGGCAGGCCGCTGTTCTCGAAGTAGTCGACCGCGGGGAAGCAGTCGGCCAGGCGCCGGGTGTCCACGAGCACCACCGCGCCGATGGCGCCGCGCACCAGGTCGTCCCACATGAACCAGAAGCGGTCCTGGCCGGGCGTGCCGAAGAGGTACAGGATCAGATCCTGGTCCAGCGTGATGCGGCCGAAGTCCATGGCGACCGTGGTGGTCGTCTTGTCCCCGGTGTGGGTGAGGTCGTCGATGCCCGCCGAAGCAGACGTCATGACGGCTTCCGTGCGCAGCGGGTTGATCTCCGAGACAGCGCCGACGAACGTGGTCTTGCCCACGCCGAAACCGCCCGCCACCACGATCTTCGCGGAGGTGGTGGAGCGGGAAGGACCGCCGCTAGAGCTTGCGAAGTCCACTGAGCACCCTTTCGAGCAGTGTCACGTCTGGCTGGCCGCCGGCGTTCTCGTCGCCGCCGGGCTGATGGATGGCGACCAGGCCCGCCTCCGCCAAGTCGGCGACGAGGATCCTGGCCACGCCGAGAGGGATCGTCAGCAGCGCCGAGATCTCGGCCACCGACTTGATCTCCCGGCAGAGGTTGCAGATCCGCTGATGCTCGGGAAGCTGACCCTGCATCTGGTGCGGAGCCGCGGTGGTGTGCACCAGCGCCTCGATGGCGAGCTGGTACCGCGGCCTGGTGCGGCCGCCCGTCATCGCGTACGGGCGCACCAGGGGGTTGTGCGACGCCCCGGCGGGCGCCGGCTCAGGGGTGCGGCGCTGCGGCTGCACGGGCTGGACGCGCGGCGCGTTCGGCTGGTCGTACGGCGACGGACCGGGGCCCTGCGGTGCGTACGGCTGCCGGTTGCTGGGTGCGGAGGGGAAGTTGTACCGGTTCCGGGAACCGTCGTCCTGCCCCTGACCGGGGCCGTACGACCAGTTGCCTGATGAACCGCTTGGGGGTGTTGCCACTTTCTCCTCCTCCGACTGTGCCGGGCGCCCATGACTGTGCAGCCGCGTCCCGAAACCTTACGGGCACGGGACGCGAAATCGCACCGTCTGTCTGTCAGTTGAGAAGGCTGCCCTGGAGCTCCGCACGGAGATCCGGGGTGAGCACCGTGCCGGCGCGGTCGACCAGAAGTGCCATCTCGTACCCAATGAGACCGATGTCCGCTTCGGGGTGGGCCAGGACCGCGAGCGACGACCCGTCGGAAATGGACATGATGAAGAGGAATCCTCGCTCCATCTCCACAACCGTCTGGTTCACGCTGCCGCCCTCGAAGATGCGCGAGGCGCCGGCGGTCAGTGAGGTCAGACCGGAGGCGACGGCCGCGAGCTGGTCGGCGCGGTCGCGGGGAAAGCCTTCGGACATCGCCAGAAGGAGTCCGTCGGCGGAGACCACCACGGTGTGGGACACCCCGGGGGTGTTGTCCACGAAGTTGGTGATCAACCAGTTCAGGTTCTGTGCCGCCTGGCTCATCGGGCTCACACTAACGCTCCTGGTTGTAGGTGCTGTCAGGACCGAAGCCCTGGCCGTTCGTTTCACTTCCTGCGCTGCGTCCCCGCTGGACGCCCCGGCGCAGGTTGCTCAGCCTGCCCCGGACGTCCTCGGGATCGCGGGAGACCTGTGGGCCGCCCTGCGGGGTCGATTCCGCGGCACCCTCGACCAGATTGGCCTTCGGTACCCGCCGCGGCAGGCCGGAGGAGGTGACCCCGCCCGCCTTCGGTTTGCGGAGCTGCGCGGCCTGCTGCCAGCGCTCGTCGTTCGCCGAGCGCCAGCCGTCGTCGGCGTCGCCGTCCGCCGAAGGGGCCGCCGCGTCCCGGTTCACGGGCCCGTCGGCCGCCTGGCCGCCACCGGCGGATCCCCGGCGGGGAAGCCCCGCGTCGGTCAGCGCGTGCGCCGCGGTGTGGTCCGCTCCCGGACGGTCGAAGCCTACGCGGTCCCGCTCGCCCGCGTCAGCGGCCTGCGCGGATTCCGCTTGCGGAGCGTACTGGTCGGCGTACCCGTTCTGGTAGCCGTCGCGCTGCTGCCAGTCGCCCTGGTAGGACTGCTCTTCGAACGCCGAGAGGCTCTCCGGGGAACCGGACGGGGCCGCCGCGCGCTGCTCCTGGCCCGGCTCCGCATACCCGGGTTCCGGGTAGCCGCCGCTGGCCGGGAAACCCTCGCCCCGCGGCAGTCCTTCCGGCGCGTGGTACTGCTCGTCGTACGACCGCTGCTGCTGGTCCTCGTACGCCGGCTGCTCCGGGTACGCCGTCTGCTCACCGTAGGCCGCGGCCTGGTCGGGGTAGGCGTGCCGGCCGGTGTCGTACGGCTGCTGCCCGGCGTTGCCGTAGGACGGCCGGCCGTCGTAGCCGCCGTCGCCGAACGCCTGGCCCTCCTGGCCGGCCGGCTGGCCGTGGGTCTGCGCCTCCAGCGCCGCGCGGCGCTCCTCGCGCATCAGGGAGCGGCCCACCGGGTCCAGGCCGCGGATGTCGTCCGGGACCTCGATGTAGCGGCTGTCGTCGAAGCCCAGCTCGGCGGCCGTACGCATCGGCTGGCTGAAGCTCTCACCCTGGTACTGCTGCTCCGGGATGATCTGCGAGACGGTGAACTCCTCGCGGACCGGCGCCTGCTCGCCGCTGCCGCCGTGGGTGATGGCGTCGGGGAGCATGACCAGCGAGGTGGTGCCGGCCTGCTCGCCGGAGGGGCGCAGCTGGACCCGGATGCCGTGCCGGTCGGACAGCCGGCCGACCACGAACAGGCCCATGCGCTGGGAGATCGCGGCGTCCACGGTCGGCGGGTTGGCCAGCCTGTGGTTGATGTCCGCGAAGTCCTCGGCGGTCAGGCCGATGCCCTTGTCGTGAATCTCGATCATCACGCGGCCGTCCGGGAGACGGGTCGCGGTGACGCGGACCTTGGTCTGCGGGGAGGAGAACGTGGTCGCGTTCTCCAGCAGCTCGGCCAGCAGGTGCACGAGGTCGGTCACGGCACGGCCGTGGATCTCGGCCTCGGGCACACCGGATATCTCGATGCGCTCGTACTGCTCCACCTCGGAGGAGGCGGCGCGCACCACGTCGACCAGCGGAACCGGCTGGTCCCAGCGGCGGCCGGGCTCCTCGCCGGCGAGGACCAGGAGGTTCTCGCCGTTGCGGCGCATACGGGTCGCGAGGTGGTCCAGCTTGAAGAGGTTCTCCAGCTGGTCCGGGTCGGCCTCGTTGTTCTCCAGGTCGGTGATCAGGGTCAGCTGGCCCTCGATCAGCGACTGGTTGCGGCGTGAGAGGTTGGTGAAGATCGCGTTGATGTTGCCCCGCAGCAGGGCCTGCTCGGCGGCGAGCCGGACGGCCTCGCGGTGGACCTGGTCGAAGGCCCGGGCGACCTCGCCGATCTCGTCCGTGGAGGTGATCGGGATGGGCGTCACGCGGGTGTCGACCCGGCCGGGGTCGGTGCGCGAGAGCTGGTCGACCAGCATCGGCAGCCGCTGCTCGGCGATGCCGAAGGCGGCGTTGCGCAGCTGGCGCATCGAGCGGCTCATCTGGCGGGCCACCATGCCGGCCAGGACGAACGCGGCGAGCAGGGCGATCACGACGACGGCGCCGCCGACGAAGGCGTCCTGGCGGGCGTCGTCGGCGATGGCCGCGGCCTCGTTCACCGCGCTGTCGGCCAGGTCCGACTCGATCTCGCGGTACGCGTCGTACTTGAGGGTGTTGACCGCCCACCAGTTCTCGGGGGTGATGCCCTGCTGTGCGAGGGTCTCGCGGGCGGCGGCGTCGGTGGTGGCCAGACCGGCCACGGCCGCGACCAGCACGGTCGGGTCGGACGGCGGCGCCTGGTACTCCGGGTCCTCGGCCAGGGCTTCCTTGGCCTGCTGCTGGGCGTCCGCCTCGATCTGCTTCCTGGCGTCCTCCAGCTTCTGCGCGTCGGCCTCGGTGCCACCGCCGATGTACTCCTCGATGGCGATGCCCTCGAGGTAGGCGTAGGAGGAGAGCGCCACCCGCTGCTGGGCCAGGTCGGTCTCCTCGGGACCCGGCTCGACCAGCAGGTGCATGCCGATGGCGCGCTGCAGCGACAGCGCCGCCTTGGTCAGCGAGATCGCGTAGACGGTCCGGCCGTAGCTGGTGATGTTTCCGGTGCCCAGGCCCAGCTCGTTGGCGAACTCCATCAGGGGGTGGGCGACTGCGACGTACCCCTCCTCCGTCTGCACGCCGGTGAGCCGGGAGGTGTACGCGGCCTGGCGCAGCTGCTGGAGCCTGGGCTCCGCCTCGCGGAACAGGCTCAGCCGGCGCTGCAGACCCGCCTTCTGCGGCATGTTCCGGGCGGCCGAGTCGAAGGCGTCGGCGGCCTCGTCGGTCTTCTTGCGCGCCTCTGTGACGGCGGCCTGGTCGCGGCCCAGCAGCAACGGGGCCGCGGTGACGTCACGCTCGTTGTAGAGGGCGTCCCCGTAGGTCAGCGAGGCCCGCACCAGACGCGCGGTGTTCTCGGCGTCCTCCGCCTCCTGCCAGGTGTCGATCGAGCTCGTCACCTGGAAGCCGCCCATGACCAGGCCCACCAGCACGGGGATGAGCAGGATCGCGTTCAGTCTGGTCGGCACGCGCCAGTTGCGGGGGGAGAAGCGGCCGCCGCTCGGAGCGGGCGCGGCCGTCTGCTCCGGACCGGGCACGACGGGGGCGGGCGCCGCTCCGCGCGGCGGCGGGGTGAAGTTGCCCCGGGCGGGCGGCTCGGGACCTTTGTTGCTTCGCCTCACTCGACCAACAACCTCTCGGCGGCGGGCACCTACGTCGTGCCGCAGTCTCTCAGAGCCCAGTTCGCCATCGACCACTGAGTACGTCTTTGACCTTTGGGCAGTTCAGGCATTCCAGCACGTGGACCTGCGCTCTTCCAAACACTGGGAAGGGCGGACCGACGCCCGGACACGCCGTAGATAAAACGGTCATAAAGAGCGAGCCCCGTCAAAAGACGGGGCATTCGTACGCACAGCGAGACCACCTGACCGCGACGCGTGGCGGTACCACCCGATTCCTCTGCCGAAACGTTATGAACACCGAAGCCGGCCGTGTCCAAGGCCACAGCCGGCTTCGCTGTCATGCTGCCGACGCCCGCGGCAACTGCCGCGCAACGTCGATCACTTGGGTTTTCCGCCCGCCGGGGGGCTACTTGAGCCGCGCCATGAGGGCGTGCTCCACCAGCGTGATGAGCGCGGACTTGGCGTCCGTCCGGTGCCGGGCGTCGGTGGTGATGATCGGGGTGTCCGGGCCGATCTGCAACGCCTCGCGGACCTCCTCGGGAGCGTACGGCTGCTGCCCGTCGAAGCCGTTGAGGGCGACCACGAACGGCAGACCGCTGTTCTCGAAGTAGTCCACGGCCGGGAAGCAGTCCGCCAGCCGGCGGGTGTCCACCAGCACCACCGCGCCGATGGCGCCGCGCACCAGGTCGTCCCACATGAACCAGAACCGGTCCTGGCCGGGCGTGCCGAAGAGGTACAGGATCAGGTCCTGGTCCAGCGTGATGCGGCCGAAGTCCATCGCCACCGTGGTGGTGGTCTTGCCCCCGGTGTGCGTGAGGTCGTCGATGCCCGCGCTCGCGGACGTCATGACGGCTTCCGTGCGCAGCGGGTTGATCTCCGAGACGGCGCCGACGAACGTGGTCTTGCCCACGCCGAAGCCGCCGGCCACCACGATCTTGGCGGAGGTGGTGGCACCTCTCGGTTCAGAGCTTGCGAAGGCCACTGAGCACCCTTTCGAGCAGTGTCACGTCGGGGGCGCCGCCGTTGTTCTCGTCGCCGCCCGGCTGGTGGACGGCGACGAGTCCGGCCTCGGCCAGGTCCGCGACGAGGATCCGGGCCACCCCGAGCGGCATGGCGAGCAGCGCCGAGACCTCGGCGACCGACTTCACCTCGCGGCACAGGTGGCAGATGCGCTGGTGCTCCGGGAGCAGTCCCATGAGTGCGGCCGGGTCGGCAGTGGTGCTGATCAGCGCCTCGAGGGCGAGTTGATAGCGCGGCCGGGTCCGGCCACCGGTCATCGCGTACGGACGGACCAGCGGCTGGTCGCCCTCGTCGCCGTACGGATCAGCGTACGGATCATGAGAGGCGGTGGGCGGGGTCATGAATCCTCCGGGCGGGACAGCAAGTTGGTCAGTCGTGCCGTCTGACAGGGCCGGTGGGGGGTTTGTGGCGGCCGGACGGTGATTTGGTGAGACGGGTGGATCCGGGGAGGTCAGTGGAGCAGACTTCCTTGCAGTTCGGCGCGCAGGTCCGGCGTGAGCACCGCTCCCGCCCGGTCGACCAGCAGCGCCATCTCGTAGCCGACGAGACCGATGTCGCACTCCGGGTGCGCGAGAACGGCGAGCGACGAGCCGTCCGAGACGGACATGAGGAAGAGGAATCCTCGTTCCATCTCCACGACGGTCTGCGCCACGGTGCCGCCCTCGAAGATCCGGGACGCCCCGGCCGTCAGCGAGGTGAGTCCCGACGCGACCGCCGCCAGCTGGTCGGCGCGGTCCCGGGGGAAGCCCTCCGACATCGCCAGGAGGAGACCGTCGGCGGACACGACGACGGTGTGGGACACCCCGGGGGTGTTGTCCACGAAGTTGGTGATCAACCAGTTGAGGTTCTGTGCCGCCTGGCTCATCGGACTCAACTAACGCTCCTGCTGGTGAGTGGGGCTCGGGAAACTGCCCGTCTGGCCGGACCCGGCCTGACGGCCCTGTGCGATACCCCGACGGAGGTTGGTCAGCCGGCCGCGCACGTCCTGTGGGGCGCGCGAGACCTGCGGACCGCTCTGGTGCGGCTGCTGCTGCGCGGTGCCCGGGACGAGGTTCGCCCGGGGCACCCGGCGCGGCAGGCCGGACGTGGTGACGCCGCCCGCGGCCGGCTGCCGGACGCGCTCGGCCTGCCGGACGAGGTCGTCGTTCGGCGAGCTGCGCCAGGCGGAGGCGGCGGGACGCTGGGCGGCCGGGGGGCCCTGCGGGGCCGGCGCGGAGCCGTTGCCCTGCGGACGCTCGGCCCGGCCCGGCTGGGCCGGCCGGCCCTGTCCGGGCTGACCCGGCTGGTCCTGCTGCCCTGCCTGGCCGCGGAACCAGTTGGTCTCCAGCGTGTCGTACAGCGGCGTGCGCCCGTCACCGGAACTCGGCGCAGGCGGCAGCGCCTCCGGCGCCTGGCGGGCCGGTCGCTGCTGCTGCGGAGCCGCCGGCCGCCGGCCGCCGGGGTCGCCCTGCGGGTGGTCGTACCGGCCCGCGCCCGCGGGGTTCTGGCGGCCGCCGGGCAGTGCCTGCTGACCCGTGGCGGAACCGTCGTACCCGGAGTACTGGCCGGTAGCCCCGTTGTCGTAGCCCGGGGCAGCCGGATACTCGCCCGTCGTGCCGTTGTTGTCGTACCCGGAGGGGGCCGGGTACTGGCCCGTCGCCCCGTTGCCGTAGCCCTGCGGCGCGGCGTACTGGCCGGTCGTGCCGTTGTCCGGCCGCTGCGCGGCGGGGAACTGGCCGGTCGCGCCGTTGTCGTAGGCCTGCGCGGCGGGGAACTGGCCGGTGGAGCCGTTGTCGTAGGCCTGCGCGGCGGGGAACTGGCCGGTCGCGCCGTTGTCGTACGCCTGCCCGGCGGGGGTCTGACCCGTCTGGGACGGGTCGGGCCGGCCGTGCTGCGGGCCCGGGACGCCGAAGACGTCCGGGCGGACGTACTGGTTGCCGTCCTGCGGCGCGTTCGCGCCGGGGCCCTGGCGGTCGTCGCCGCGGCCGACCGCCGGGATCTCGGCGGTCGAGCCCGGGCCCTGCCGGTCGTCGATCCGCGGCATCGGGGCCGTCTGGGACGGGTCCCGCTGGTCGTCGTGGCCGCGCGGGGTGTCCAGCGCGGCCCGCGGCACCGGCGGCTGCGCGTTCTCGTCGCTCCAGCTCGGGCGCTGCTGCGGCTCGTTGCCGCCGGGCAGTTCGGCCCGTGCGCCACCGCGCGGCGGCAGCTGCGGCTGACGGCCGCGCCGGCCGCGCTCGCCACCGGACTTGCCGTTGCCGCGCTGCGGCGTCACGGGGCCGCGGGCCTCCTGGCCCTGCGCGGCGGCAGGCGCCTGGGCGTTGCCCGCACCGGCGCCCGGCCGGCCCTGCTGCGGGGCCGGGGGAGTCTGGGGGCCACGCGGTCCGCCCGGCGCACCCGGGGCATCGCCGGCGTCCCGGCCGGGCAACGCGGCCCGCGGACCCTGACCGGCGCCCAGCAGGCCTCCGCCGGACCCGCCGGCACCCAGGGCACCGCCACCGGCGGCACCGGCGCCCAGCGCGGAGCCGTTGCCGCGCCGGGCCGCGGCCGCACCGGCGGCGGCCTGCGCGGCGGCCGGGCCGCCCGAGCCGCCCTTGCCCTGCGGCTTCTTGCCGCCCTGGGCCACGTCCACCGGGAGCATGACCAGCGCGGTCGTACCACCGGAGTCGGACGGGCGCAGCTGGATGCGGATGCCGTGGCGCTGCGAGAGGCGGCCGACCACGAACAGACCCATGCGGCGGGAGACGGAGACGTCCACGGTGGGCGGCGAGGCGAGCCGCTCGTTGATCTGGGCGAGGTCCTCGGGGGAGAGGCCGATGCCGGTGTCGTGGATCTCGATCAGCACCCGGCCGTCGGGCAGCGCGTGACCGGTGACCTTGACCTTGGTCTGCGGCGAGGAGAACGAGGTGGCGTTCTCCAGCAGCTCGGCGAGCAGGTGCACGAGGTCGTTGACCACGCGGCCGGCCACCTGGGTGGTCGGCACCGAGGCCAGCTCGATGCGCTCGTACTGCTCCACCTCGGAGGCGGCGGCACGCAGCACGTCGACCAGCGGGACCGGGCGGGTCCAGCGGCGGCCGGGCTCCTCACCGGCGAGGACGAGGAGGTTCTCGCCGTTCCGGCGCATACGGGTGGCGAGGTGGTCCAGCTTGAACAGCGAGGCCAGCTGGTCCGGGTCCGCCTCGCGGGACTCCAGCTCGGAGATGAGCGACAGCTGGCGCTGGATCAGGCCCTGGGAGCGGCGCGAGAGGTTGGTGAACATCGCGTTGACGTTGCCCCGCAGCAGGGCCTGCTCGGCGGCGAGGCGGACCGCCTCGCGGTGCACGTCGTCGAAGGCCGCGGCCACCCGGCCGATCTCGTCGCGGGAGTGCACGCCGACCGACTCCACGGACGTGTCGACGTCCTGCGGGTCGGACTCGGACAGCTGCTTGACCAGCTCGGGCAGGCGCTCGGCGGCGACCCTGGTCGCGGTGTCCTCCAGCCGGCGCAGCGAGCGGATCATGGAGCGGGCCACCACGAACGCGCCGACCAGCGAGACGCCGAGCACGAGCAGCACGAGCGCACCGGAGACGAGCGCCTCGCGCTCCGACTCGCTGCGCAGCTCGCGCGCCTTCTGCTCCATGTCCTCCAGCAGCGTGCGCTCGATGTTCTTCATCTGCTGGATCTTGGTGGAGCTGTCGTCCAGCCAGTCCCGGTACGAGCGCTTCTCCAGGCCGGCCAGGCCGTTCTCCCGGCTCAGCGCGCGGCTGGCGTACTTGTCGGTGGCCTCGATGGTCGCGTTGCCCTGGTCGATGGGCTGGAGGAGCTCCTCGGCGCCCTCGCCGTAGATGCTGGAGAAGCTGCGCAGCTCGGAGACCTGGCTCTCCAGCGCCGACTCGGCGTACAGCCGGTCGTTCTCGGAGAGGTTGCCGAAGGTCCTGTTGTTGGCGGGCAGCGCCGCCGCCAGGGCCGCGCGCTGGATCGACGCGTACTCCTTGGCGGAGGAGAACGCGGACAGGGCGCGGGTGCGCTGGATCATGTCGGGGTTGCTGGTCGCCTCGGCCATGTCCTGGGAGAGGTCCAGCAGGTGCGTGATGAGGCGGTGGTACGCCTCCACGGTCTGGGTGGAGTTCTCCTCGGCCTCGTAGGCGTTGTTGCGGATCTCGTTGAGGCTGTTCAGGTCGCGGGCGAGACCGACCAGGCTGTCACGCACGCCCTGGAGGTTGCCGTCCTTGCTGGCGGCGTCGACCTCCTCGGACGAGGCGAGGAAGTTCTCCAGCGCCCGGTCCGTCCTGTCCTGGAAGCCCTTGACCGCGATCGCGCTGGACGTGGAGCCGTGTGCCAGCGGGCCGGCGGACTGGTCCCGCTCCTCCTGGAGGGCGGCGGCCAGCTCGGTCGCCTGCTTGGTCATCTCGGTGAGCAGCTTCATGTTGTCGAGCTGCTCGATGTCGTCCAGGGACTGGCTGATGCGCAGCGCGCCGAGCGAGGTGGCCGCGACCACCGGGAGCGTCAGCAGCGCCACCAGGCGGGTCGAGATGCGCCAGTTGCGCAGCGCTATTCGCGCGCCGGGGCCGGTCGCGCCCTGCGGCGGCTTCACCGCGGGGGCGGAGGCGGAAGAGCCGGACGCCGACGCGCCGGGGCGGCCGGAGGCCGTGGACGCGCCGTGGCGCCCGGAGCGGGGACCGCCGTCGCCGGACGGGGCCGGGCCCTGGGCGTGCTGGGGCGAGGAGCTGCCGGCCATGGGGCCAGTCCCGCCGTGCGGCTCCGGCTCCGCCGAACCGCTGCCATCCCTCTTGAAACGTCCCTGCACTAGCGTCGCAACCTCTGGACCAGGCGCCCCTCCGGGTGAGCGGAAGGACGGTGTCGGCGTCGTCGGGAGCGCCCTGAATACGCTCCCGGGTGGTCGTGAGTGACCGGCGCTGGACTCCCCCTTCTCGCCGCTCACTCCTCAGGAGCGGCGGTGTCGCGGCCCCTGTGCGCCGGCTCGATCCTGCGGCGGTCCGTGGAATTCCAGCACAGCGGAGGATCTCCAACAAGGCCAGCCGGTCAGGCTGTGACAACCGTGACACCACGTGAGGGTGACGTCACGACATGTAGAGCGGACTCTGCCTTATACCGGACATACCGCCACGATTCGCCGAGGTGTGCAGGGTGTCCCAGTCGCCATGATCAGGAGCGGAATGGCAGGTTCAAGGGGTCAATGTCCGTTTCGTTGGCACAAGGTGCGGGCCTGAAATGCCTGATTTGGGGGTGAGTTCGTGAGCAAACTCACACAAGCCTCAGGGTCGCTCCGCACCGTCGGCGGGGAATCGGATGTTTAGCCTGACGCTTTACAAGAGGCACCGTTCTGCCCACCGGCGCTTCCGGCGCCCCGTACACGACAGGGTTCAGTACAACCGTGAAGACGACGATGATGTTCCGCACGACAGCCAACCCGCGGCGCACCACGCTGGCACACCTCGACGACGCCGGCGAGCTGCGGACCCCGGAGCACCTGGAGCACTCCGTCGACCTCCCCGCCCAGACCGCCAACCCCCGGCGCACGATCCTGATGGACGTCCCCGCCGGGACCGCGGCCGAGTAGAGGACAGCGCGGCACCGGGCGCCCCGCCGCCACCGCGCGGGGCGCCCGTTCGCGTGCCCGCGAGCTGATCGGCCGGACCCGCCCCGCCGCGCTAGCCTGGAGCGTCAGACTCCAGCCAGCTCAGGTAAGGGGCGCAAGGATCCCGTGCGCATCGCCAGGTTCTCCATCGACGGGAACGTCGCCTTCGGCGCGGTCGAGGGCGACAAGCCGGACGAGCTCGTCCTCGACATCATCAAGGGCATCCCGTTCGCGGACTTCGAGCTCTCCGGCACCAAGGTGCCGCTGAGCAAGGTACGGCTGCTGCCGCCGGTCCTGCCCAACAAGGTCGTCGCCTTCGGCCGCAACTACGCCGAACACGCGCGTGAGCTGGGCAACGAGGCCCCCGACGCCCCGTTCGCCTTCTTCAAGCCGTCCACCTCGGTGATCGGCCACGGCGACGAGATCCAGTACCCCGCCTTCTCCGAGGAACTCCACCACGAGGCCGAGCTGGCCGTCGTGATCGGCCGGATGTGCCGTGAGGTCCCCCGCGAGCGGGTCAAGGACGTCGTCCTCGGCTACACCTGCGCCAACGACATCACCGCCCGCGACGTCCAGCGGCGCGAGAAGCAGTGGGCCCGGGCCAAGGGCTTCGACACCTCCTGCCCGCTCGGGCCCTGGGTGGAGACCGGCCTGGAACCGGGCGACCTGACCATCCAGCTGACCGTCAACGGACAGCAGCGCCAGCTCGGCCGCACCAGCGAGATGATCCACCCGATCGAGGATCTGATCGTCAACATCTCCGAGGCCATGACGCTGCTCCCGGGCGACGTGATCCTCACGGGCACCCCGGCAGGGGTCGGCCCCCTCGCTGTCGGCGACGAGGTCTCCGTCAGCATCGAAGGCATCGGCACTCTCACCAACAAGGTTGTCAAGCGTGGCTAGCGCACCCGTACGCGTCCGTTTCTGCCCCTCGCCCACCGGTAACCCCCACGTCGGCCTGGTGCGCACCGCCCTGTTCAACTGGGCGTTCGCCCGCCACCACGGCGGCACCCTGGTCTTCCGCATCGAGGACACCGACGCGGCCCGCGACTCGGAGGAGTCCTACGCCCAGCTCCTCGACTCGATGCGCTGGCTCGGCTTCGACTGGGACGAGGGCCCGGAGATCGGCGGCCCGCACGCCCCGTACCGGCAGTCGCAGCGCATGGACCTCTACCGGGACGTCGCGCAGAAGCTCCTCGACGGCGGCCACGCGTACCACTGCTACTGCTCCCAGGAGGAGCTGGACACCCGCCGCGAGGCCGCCCGCGCCGCCGGCCGGCCGTCCGGCTACGACGGCCACTGCCGCGAGCTCACCGCGGCGCGGGTCGAGGAGTACCGGGCCCAGGGCCGCGAGCCGATCGTCCGCTTCCGGATGCCGGACGAGACGATCACCTTCACCGACCTGGTCCGCGGCGAGCTGACCTTCACCCCCGAGAACGTCCCGGACTACGGGATCGTCCGGGCCAACGGGGCCCCGCTCTACACGCTCGTCAACCCGGTCGACGACGCCCTGATGGAGATCACCCACGTGCTGCGCGGCGAGGACCTGCTGTCCTCCACCCCGCGCCAGATCGCCCTCTACAGGGCGCTGATCGAGCTGGGCGTCGCCCAGCGGATCCCCGAGTTCGGCCACCTGCCCTATGTGATGGGCGAGGGCAACAAGAAGCTCTCCAAGCGTGACCCGCAGTCGTCGCTGAACCTCTACCGCGAGCGCGGCTTCCTGCCCGAGGGCCTGCTCAACTACCTCTCCCTCCTGGGCTGGTCGCTCTCGGCCGACCAGGACATCTTCACCACGGCGGAGATGGTCGCGGCCTTCGACGTGGCGGACGTGAACCCCAACCCGGCCCGCTTCGACCTCAAGAAGTGCGAGGCGATCAACGGCGACCACATCCGGATGCTGGAGGTGAAGGACTTCACGGAGCGCTGCCGCCCGTGGCTGCAGGCCCCGTTCGCCCCGTGGGCCCCGGAGGCCTTCGACGAGGTGAAGTGGCAGGCCATCGCGCCGCACGCGCAGACCCGCCTGAAGGTCCTGTCGGAGATCACCGACAACGTCGACTTCCTGTTCCTGCCGGAGCCGGTCTTCGACGAGGCCAGCTGGGCCAAGGCCATGAAGGAGGGCTCCGACGCCCTGCTGTCGACCGCCCGGGAGAAGCTCCGGGCGGCGGACTGGACCAGCCCCGAGTCGCTGAAGACGGCCGTCCTGGAGGCGGGCGAGGCGCACGGCCTCAAGCTCGGCAAGGCCCAGGCCCCGGTCCGCGTCGCGGTCACCGGCCGCACGGTCGGCCTGCCGCTCTTCGAGTCCCTGGAGGTCCTGGGCAAGGACCGGACGCTGGCCCGGATCGACGCGGCGCTGGCGAAGCTGGCGGCATGACGCACCGCGGCTGAAGGGGCGGCGCCCGGTCCGGGTGCCGCCCCCGTTTTCCGCGTATCCGCCCACGGCCCGCGACCGCCGGGTTACCGTCGGGCCATGAGCATTCGGGCCGTGGTCTGGGACGTCGACGACACGCTGTTCGACTACACGACCGCGGACCGCGCCGGCATGCGAGCGCACCTGGCGGCCGAGGGCCTGCTCGACGCGTACGAGAGCGTCGAGCAGGCCCTCGCGCGCTGGCGGGCGGTCACCGACAGCCAGTGGGCGCGGTTCGCGGCGGGCGAGGTGTCCTTCGAGGAGCAGCGGCGCGACCGGGTGCGCGTGTTCCTGGGCCGGGAGCTCACCGACGCCGAGGCGGAGGCCTGGTTCGCGCGGTACCTCGGGCGGTACGAGGCCGCCTGGGCGCTCTTCCCCGACGTACTGCCGGTGCTGGACGCACTCGCCGCCAGCCACCGGCACGCGGTGCTGTCCAACTCCAGCCTGCACGTCCAGGACCGCAAGCTGCGCGTGCTCGGCGTGCACGACCGCTTCGAGGCCGTCCTGTGCGCCGCCGAGCTCGGCGTCTCCAAGCCCGAGGCCGGTGCCTTCCTCGCCGCGTGCGAGGCGCTGGACCTGCCGCCGCACCGGGTGGCGTACGTCGGCGACCACCCGGAGATCGACTGGCGGGGCGCCGCCGACGCCGGGCTGGTGTCCGTGTGGATCGACCGGAACGGCGCCCGCACCTGGGGGGACGTCCCCGCCGGTCCGCACCGGATCGGCTCGCTCGCCGAACTGCCCGCGATCCTCGGCTCCGATACTCGTTTTGGAGCCCCGTCCACCTTCAGGTAATGTTCTTCCTGCGCCGCCGGGGAGCGGGCCGAAAGGCCGGGAACCGGAAGCGCGAACTAGAACGAGAACCCCTCCGGGGCTTGCGTTCCAGTGGCCTATGGTGTAATTGGCAGCACGACTGATTCTGGTTCAGTTAGTCTTGGTTCGAGTCCAGGTAGGCCAGCTCGCAGAGCTCATCTGCACTCGCGGATCACATCCGCAAGCCCCCGTTGTGTAGCGGCCTAGCACGCTGCCCTCTCAAGGCAGTAGCGCCGGTTCGAATCCGGTCGGGGGTACGGTGATCTCCTTCGAGATGATCGCTAGGGCCCCCGTTGTGTAGCGGCCTAGCACGCCGCCCTCTCAAGGCGGTAGCGCCGGTTCGAATCCGGTCGGGGGTACTGACTGGTCTAAACCACATTGGTCTATGGTGTAATTGGCAGCACGACTGATTCTGGTTCAGTTAGTCTTGGTTCGAGTCCAGGTAGACCAGCTCGGACCTGCGGCGACGCAGTGTCCACGCCCCCGTTGTGTAGCGGCCTAGCACGCCGCCCTCTCAAGGCGGTAGCGCCGGTTCGAATCCGGTCGGGGGTACGAGATCGATGGGCCTCCACTTCGGTGGAGGCCCATCGGCGTGTGCGGGTCCGTGCGGCCCGAACGGGGCCCGGCGGGTGGTCCGCGCCTCAGTGGCTGCCGAACCTGCGGCGTGACTCCTCCGCCTCCGCCAGCCTGCGCAGCGCCAGCAGCACCGGCTCGTACAGCACGGTCAGCGCCACGGCCGCCTCCACCTGCTCGTCCGGCGTCCCGCCGTACCGCTCCACGAGATCCAGATCGTGCTCGGCGAGCCGGCCCAGGGCGCGGGCGTACGGCTCCAAGTCCTCGACGGTGCAGGGGTATCCGAGCCGCTCCAGCGCGGCGATCGCGGTCACCAGCATCCCGTACGCGGGCGGTGTCGTCTCGGTCGCCGGGCCGTAGCCCCAGCCGAGCAGCTCCAGCAGGCGGTCCGCGCGCCGCCGGGCCGTCGCCGGGTCGGCGGCCTCGTCCGGGCCGGCGGGCCTGCCGTGCGGGAGCGACCAGACGGCGGTGCCCAGGCGTTCGTTGTGGTCGAGGGAGTCGTCGTCCAGTGCGGCGAGCACCTCGCGGGCGGCGGCCACGGAGACCCCGCCGACCTGGATCAGCGCCCGCACCAGGCGCAGCCGGCGCAGGTGCTCCTCGCCGTACTCGGCCTGGGTGGCGGTGATCCGGCGGCCCGGCGGCAGCAGCCCCTCGCGCAGGTAGAACTTCACGGTGGCCGTGGCGACGCCGCTGCGCCTGCTCAGCTCCGACAGCCTCATGGCCGCTTGGCTCCTTCGCTCTTCCTCTTGCGTCCCGCCTTGGTGAGTGTCACTATCCAAGCATGGATAGTGACACTATCCAATGGTGATGCCGGAAGACGTCCGGCTGTCTCAGGGGGAAGGTGGGTTCGTCATGGGTGACAGGCCGATCGCGGGGCGGATGACCGCGGACGCGCACGGGGACGTGGTGGTGTTCCTGATCGGGATGCGCTTCAACAGCCTTTTGGCGGTGCGCAGTTGGTGGCCGGTGGCGCGGGCCATGCCGCGCATGCTGCGGGAGCTGTCGCGGGAGCGGGGGCAGGGGCTGCTCGGTGTGCAGGCGCTGCTCGGGCCGCGGGTGCTGTACCTGGTGCAGTACTGGGAGTCGACCGACAAGCTCTTCGCGTACGCCTCGGCGGCCGACAAGGAGCACCGGCCCGCGTGGGCGGCGTTCAACCGCCGGATGCGCGAGGGCCGGGGCAAGGTCGGCTTCTGGCACGAGACGTACGCCGTGCCGGCCGGCGGCTACGAGTCGGTGTACGTGAACATGCCCGCCTTCGGGCTGGGCAAGGCGACCGGGGTGGTGCCGGTCGGGCGGCGCGGCGAGCGGGCCGCCGAGCGGCTGAAGGCGGTCTGACCGAACCGGAAGGGCCGAGTGTCCCGGGGCCTGCCGCGGCGTTGAGGCCGGCCCCGGGGCGCTTTCGCGTTCCCGGCGGTCCAGGAGCAGTGACGTGTCCTGTGGGGCTGTTGAGACAGGTGGGCACGGAGTGCCCGATGTGCTTCCGTGGTCCGCCGCGGAGTTCAGCCGGTGCGGCGGAGCGCCTCGGAGAGGCGGGACGCGGCGTCGATGACGGCCTGGGCGTGCATCCGGCCCGGGTGGCGGGTCAGGCGCTCGATGGGGCCGGACACCGAGACGGCGGCCACCACGCGGTTCGACGGGCCGCGCACGGGGGCGGAGACGGACGCGACGCCCGGCTCCCGCTCGCCGATGGACTGGGCCCAGCCCCGGCGCCGTACGCCGGACAGGGCCGTCGCCGTGAAGCGGGCGCCTTGCAGGCCCCGGTGCAGGCGCTCGGGCTCCTCCCAGGCCATGAGGATCTGGGCCGAGGAGCCCGCCTTCATGGTGAGCGTCGAGCCGACCGGGACCGTGTCCCGCAGTCCGGACAGGCGCTCCGCGGCGGCGACGCAGATGCGCATGTCGCCCTGGCGGCGGTAGAGCTGGGCGCTCTCGCCCGTGACGTCACGGAGGTGGGTGAGCACCGGCCCGGCGGTGGCGAGGAGGCGGTCCTCGCCGGCGGCCGCGGCCAGCTCGGCCAGGCGCGGGCCGAGGATGAAGCGGCCCTGCATGTCGCGCGCCACCATACGGTGGTGTTCCAAAGCCACGGCCAGGCGGTGAGCCGTGGGTCGTGCCAGTCCGGTGGCCGCGACCAGACCCGCGAGGGTGGCCGGACCGGACTCCAGAGCGCTCAGGACGAGGGCCGCCTTGTCCAGAACGCCGACGCCGCTACTGTTGTCCATGCAACGATACTTGCGTCTCACTCTGTGAAACGCAAGTTCAATTTTCCGTGGAACGCGCCACCCTGGATGTCACGAAGTCACAGCGGCCCGGTGGACGAAAGGGCCTGGCGGCGGACGCCCTGAACCAGGGCGCGGAACGCCGCTCCTCAAGATCTCTAGTTGGGTCGGCGCACCTTATTGCCGGCCGGAGGGAAAGCGATGGGTAGGACACTCGCGGAGAAGGTCTGGGACGACCACGTCGTCCGGCGCGCCGAGGGCGAGCCCGACCTCCTCTACATCGATCTGCACCTGCTGCACGAGGTGACCAGCCCGCAGGCCTTCGACGGCCTCCGCAAGAGCGGCCGCCGGGTGCGCCGTCTCGACCTGACCATCGCGACCGAGGACCACAACACCCCCACCCTCGACATCGACAAGCCGATCGCCGACCCGGTGTCCCGCGCCCAGCTGGAGACGCTGCGCAAGAACTGCGCGGAGTTCGGCGTGCGCCTGCACCCGCTGGGCGACGTCGAGCAGGGCGTCGTGCACGTCGTCGGCCCGCAGCTGGGCCTGACCCAGCCCGGCACCACGGTGGTCTGCGGCGACTCGCACACCTCCACGCACGGCGCCTTCGGCGCGCTGGCGTTCGGCATCGGCACCTCGCAGGTCGAGCACGTGCTGGCCACCCAGACGCTGCCGATGGCCCGCCCGAAGACCATGGCGATCACCGTCGACGGCGAGCTGCCCGACGGCGTCACCGCCAAGGACCTGATCCTGGCGATCATCGCCAGGATCGGCACCGGCGGCGGCCAGGGCTACATCCTGGAGTACCGGGGCCCGGCCATCGAGAAGCTCTCGATGGAGGCCCGGATGACCATCTGCAACATGTCGATCGAGGCCGGCGCCCGCGCGGGCATGATCGCCCCCGACGAGACCACGTTCGCCTACCTCAAGGGGCGCCCGCACGCCCCCGAGGGCGCCGACTGGGACGCGGCGGTCGCGTACTGGAGGACGCTGCGGACCGACGACGACGCCGAGTTCGACGCCGAGGTCGTGATCGACGCCGCAGGGCTGTCGCCGTTCGTCACCTGGGGCACCAACCCCGGCCAGGGCGCGCCGCTTTCGGCGTCCGTCCCCGACCCTGCTTCGTACGAAGACGCTTCGGAGCGCCTCGCCGCCGAAAAGGCCCTGGAGTACATGGGGTTGGAGGCCGGGCAGCCGCTGCGGTCCATCGCGGTGGACACCGTCTTCGTAGGCTCCTGCACCAACGGCCGCATCGAGGACCTGCGCGCCGCCGCGGACCTGCTGCGCGGCCGCAAAGTCGCCGACGGCGTACGGATGCTGGTCGTGCCGGGCTCCGCGCGGGTCGGCCTCCAGGCCGTCTCCGAGGGCCTGGACGTGGTCTTCAAGGAGGCCGGCGCCGAGTGGCGGCACGCGGGCTGCTCGATGTGCCTGGGCATGAACCCCGACCAGCTGGCCCCCGGTGAGCGCTCGGCGTCCACCTCCAACCGCAACTTCGAGGGCCGGCAGGGCAAGGGCGGACGGACGCACCTGGTGTCCCCGCAGGTCGCCGCCGCGACCGCGGTCCTGGGACACCTGGCCTCCCCGGCCGACCTGTCCGATGTCGAGACCCGTACGCCCGCTGGAGTCTGAGGATCATGGAAGCATTCACCACGCACACCGGCCGGGCCGTCCCGCTGCGCCGCTCCAACGTCGACACCGACCAGATCATCCCCGCCCACTGGCTCAAGAAGGTCACGCGGGACGGGTTCGAGGACGGGCTGTTCGAGGCCTGGCGCAAGGACCCGGAGTTCGTGCTCAACCGGTCCGAGCGGCAGGGCGCGACCGTGCTGGTCGCCGGCCCCGACTTCGGCACCGGCTCCTCCCGTGAGCACGCCGTCTGGGCGCTGCAGAACTACGGCTTCAAGACCGTGATCTCCTCCCGGTTCGCCGACATCTTCCGCGGCAACTCGCTGAAGAACGGCCTGCTCACGGTGGTCCTGGAGCAGAAGATCGTGGACCGGCTGTGGGAGCTCACCGAGGCGGACCCCGAGGCCGAGATCACCGTCGACCTGGTCCGGCGCGAGGTGCGCGCCGAGGGTGTCACCGCCTCCTTCGAGCTGGACGAGAACTCCCGCTGGCGGCTGCTGAACGGGCTGGACGACATCTCCATCACGCTGCAGAACGAGGACGACATCGCCACCTACGAGGCGGGGCGTCCCGCCTACAAGCCGCGCACGCTGAAGGTCTGAACCTTCGCCCCCGCGGCGGCGACTTTCGGCCACCCAACACCCCTGCCGCACCCCCGATCGGCCCGATCGGGGGTGCGGCCTTTTTTCACCTCCGGACGACCCCGCCCGGCACCGCGCGTACCCCCAACATGCCACGTTAGGACGGGTGTTGTTGGGGTAGGGGAGTCTTGACAGCGTCGCTCACGCGGTGCCCCGGAGGGGCGTTGGAGGCGTCAGTTGCCCCCCGGGCGGGCGACAACTCGCCCCAGATGGCACAATCTGTGCATGGAACACGACGGCCAACTCGAGCTCTATGCGGCAGTCGCGGACCGGCTCAAGGAAGCGCACTCCAGGGTGCGCGCACTGCAAGTCCCGGAGGGCGTACGGATGGCGCTGACCCGGAAGCTGCTGGTCATCACGGCCGCGGCCAAGCACGATCTCGCCGATGCGACCCAGCGCCTCGAGCGGTTCACCGCCGACCTCGACGCGGGGCGATTCCCCGCAGAGGAAGGCTGAATCACGTCAGAGACAGCCGAGTCGGTTGCGGCACAAGGGTGATTAGCCCGTTTCGTGTTTGATTTGCGGTATATATCTGCCTAACGTGCGAAAAGCTTGAACACTTTCGTTCTGGCGATGTCTCCGAAGGGGAAGACGTGAACAAGGCGCAGCTCGTAGAAGCGATTGCCGACAAGATGGGCGGCCGCCAGCAGGCCGCCGATGCTGTCGACCATGTACTGGACGCCATCGTCCGCGCGGTCGTCGCAGGTGAGAGGGTCTCCGTCACCGGCTTCGGTTCGTTCGAGAAGGTCGACCGTCCGGCTCGCTACGCCCGCAACCCCCAGACGGGCGAGCGGGTTCGGGTCAAGAAGACCTCCGTGCCGCGGTTCCGCGCCGGCCAGGGCTTCAAGGACCTGGTGAGCGGCTCGAAGAAGCTTCCGCGCGGCGGCGAGGTGGCCGTCAAGAAGGCCCCCAAGGGCAGCCTGACCGGCGGCGCGGCGGCCACGGTCAAGAAGGCCGCGGCCAAGAAGACCACCAGGGCGGCCGCGAAGAAGACCACCGCCGCGAAGAAGACGACGGCCCCGGCGGCCGCGAAGACCACGGCTGCCGCCGCCAAGAAGACCACGGCGAAGAAGGCGCCCGCCAAGAAGGCCACGGCGACCGCCAAGACCACCGCCGCGAAGACCACCGCCCAGAAGGCGACCGCCAAGAAGGCCCCCGCCAAGAAGGCGACGGCGAAGAAGGCCCCCGCCAAGACGTCGGCCCGCAAGACCACGGCCAAGAAGACCGCCGCCCAGAAGTAGACGGGGCGCAGGAGTACTCACGCGCCGGGCCGGACTCCGTGTCGGAGCCCGGCCCGCGGCGTGTTCCGGCGCAGGTCAGAACGTTTGCAGCGTCACCAGGGTGATCCGCGGGCTCCCCTTCGGCCCGGTCACCTCGATCCGCACCCGCTGCCCCGGCCGCAGCAGCCGCAGCCCGCCCGCGTCGAACGCCGCCGCGTCGAAGGGCACCGGGGTGCCGTCGTCGAGCAGCACCTGCCCGCTGCGCGTCTCGGCGTCGTACGTGTAGGCGGTCGCGTGCATGGCGCCAGCCTACTGCCCGGGGATCAGCAGCCGCGCGGCCGCCGCCGTGCGCGGCCCCACCCCGAGCGCCAGTGCCGCGCGCAGGTCGTCGGCGGTGTCCACGTCCTGGCGTACGGAATCCACCTCCGCGAGACGAAGTTCCGCCGCCCCGGCGGAGCGGTGGCGGGCACGCGAATCGGTGCCGAATGCCGGACTCAATTCCTGGCCCGGCGCGGCCGCCAGCAGCGTCGTGCCGATCGCCGCGGCATCCGGGAGAAAAGCACGTGGGAATTCCGCGGCCGCGTCGAGCACCCGGGCCAATTCCGCCGGCCGCAGCGCGGGAAGATCGGCGTTCAGGGCCGCGACCGGACACGCGGGGCGCCGGGCCCGTACGGCGGCCGCGCCGTGCGCCAGCGCCGCGTTCAGGCCGTCGCCCGGCTCGTCGGCGACGACCCGGGCGCCCAGCGCGGCCAGCTCCCGGCCGGCCAGCGCGTCGTCCGTGACGACGGCCACATCCCGCACCGCCGGGCTGGCCAGCGCCGCGGCCACCGTGTCCTGCGCGAAGGCGAGGGCGAGACCCGGGCGCAGTCCGTCGCCGGCGGCGTCGGCGAGCCTGCTCTTGGCCCGCGCCAGAGACTTCACCGGTATCACCAAGGTCCACTGCACGAGCGTCCGTCCCTCTCTTGTCGCGGCCATTGTCCCCCGGGACCCCCGGCGCGCGGAGCCACGAGGCGTACGGTGTCCTCGACAGACCGACGGCCTGGGGCGACACTTGTGCGGCCCCAGGCCCCAGCAGGAAGGTGTCCGCGTGCCCCGCCGCAGAATCGGCTTCTGGTACCGCTTCGCCGCGGTGATCTGCAAACCTCCGCTGGTGGTTCTGCTCAAGCGGGACTGGCGCGGAATGGAGCACATTCCGGCCGAGGGCGGCTTTATCACCGTGGTCAACCACAATTCGCACGCCGACCCCTTGGCGTATGGGCACTTTCAGTACAACACCGGGCGGGTTCCGCGATTCCTGGCGAAGAGCGGCCTTTTCAAGAAGGGATTCGTCGGCGCCGCCATGCGCGGCACCGGGCAGATCCCCGTCTACCGGGAGAGCACGGACGCGCTGAGCGCCTTCCGGGCCGCGATCGACGCCGTGGAACGCGGCGAATGCGTCGCCTTCTACCCCGAGGGCACCATCACCCGCGACCCGGACGGCTGGCCCATGACCGGCAAGACCGGTGCCGCGCGCGTCGCGCTGAAGACCAAGTGCCCGGTCATCCCGGTCGCCCAGTGGGGCGCCAACGAACTGCTGCCGCCGTACGCCACGAAGCCCCGCCTCCTGCCGCGCAAGACCTCCCGCGTGCTGGCCGGCCCGCCGGTGGACCTCTCGCGCTTCTACGGCAAGGACATGACCGCCGAGGTCCTCAAGGAGGCCACCGAGGTCATCATGGCCGCGATCACCCGCCAGCTGGAGGAGATCCGCGGCGAACGGGCACCCGAGACGCCGTACGACCCGAAGCGCGAACGCATCGAGCAGCGGCGCCGGACGGCGGCGCACCAGCCCGGCCGGGAGACCGCGGGTGGACCCCGCCGGGGCACGGCCGGCGCGGTGGGTCGGGAAACGGCCGGTCAGGCCGGTGCGGAAGAGGGGCAGAGCACGTGAGCAAGCCGGTCAAGGCGGCGGTCTTCGGCGCCGGTTCGTGGGGCACGGCCTTCGGCATGGTGCTCGCCGACGCGGGGTGCGAGGTCACCCTGTGGGCACGTCGCGCGGAGGTCGCCGAGGCCGTCAACTCCGGCCGGACCAACCCCGACTACCTCCCGGGATTCGAGCTCCCCGGGAGCCTGCGCGCCACCACCGACCCGGCCGAGGCGGCCGCCGGGGCGGACTTCGCGGTCCTGTCCGTGCCCTCGCAGACCCTGCGCGGCAACCTCGCGGACTGGGCGCCGCTGCTGGCCCCCGGCACCGTGCTGGTCTCGCTGATGAAGGGCGTCGAACTCGGCTCGGCCATGCGGATGAGCGAGGTCGTCATGGACGTCGCCAAGGTCCCCGCGGAGCGGGTCGCCGTGGTCACCGGGCCCAACCTGGCGCGCGAGATCGCCGCCCGGATGCCGGCCGCCTCCGTGGTGGCCTGCACCGACGAGGCGGTCGCCCAGCGGCTCCAGGCCGCCTGCCACACGCCGTACTTCCGCCCGTACACCAACACCGACGTGGTCGGCTGCGAACTCGGCGGCGCGGTCAAGAACGTCATCGGGCTGGCCGTGGGCATCGCCGACGGCATGGGCCTCGGCGACAACGCCAAGGGCTCGCTCATCACCCGCGGCCTGGCGGAGACGACCCGGCTGGGCCTGACGATGGGCGCCGACCCGCTGACCTTCTCCGGCCTGGCGGGCCTCGGCGACCTGGTCGCCACCTGCTCCTCGCCGCTGTCGCGCAACCACACCTTCGGCACCAACCTGGGCAAGGGCATGACCCTGGAGGAGACCATCGCGGTCACCCGGCAGACCGCCGAGGGCGTCAAGTCCTGCGAGTCGGTGCTCGATCTGGCGCGACGGCACGGCGTCGACATGCCCATCACCGAGACGGTGGTCGGCATCGTGCACGAGGGCAAGCCCCCGGTGGTCGCCCTCAAGGAGCTGATGTCGCGCAGCGCGAAGCCCGAACGACGCTGAGCGACGCCGGGCGACGCGGCCGCGGGGGACGCTGCCCCCGGCCTCTACCACCGGGTACTCTCATCGCGATATGAGCACCGAGAACCTCCCCCAGAGCCCCGAGCAGCCGTCCCGCAAGCCGCGTGTGGCCGTCGTGTTCGGCGGGCGCAGCTCCGAACACGGGATCTCCGTGGTCACCGCCGGCGCCGTACTGCGGGCCGTCGACCGGACCAAGTACGAGGTCCTGCCGATCGGCATCACCCAGAACGGCCGGTGGGCGCTCACCGCCGACGAGCCGGAGCGGATGGCGATCAGCGACCGCCGTACGCCCAGCGTCGAGGATCTCACCGACGCGGGCGAGGGCGGCGTCGTGCTCCCCGTGGACCCGGCCGACCGCGAAGTCGTCTACAGCGAGCCGGGGTCCGTGCCCAAGGCGCTGGGCGAGGTCGACGTGGTCTTCCCGGTGCTGCACGGCCCGTACGGCGAGGACGGCACCCTCCAGGGGCTGCTGGAGCTCTCCGGCGTCCCGTACGTGGGGTCGGGCGTGCTCTCCTCGGCCGTGGGCCAGGACAAGGAGTACATGAAGCGGGTGTTCGCCTCGTTCGGGCTGCGGGTGGGCCCGTACCTGGTGGTCCGGCCGCGCGAGTGGGACCGGGACCAGGCCGGCGCGCGGCGGCGGATCGCCGAGTTCGCCGGTGAGCACGGCTGGCCGCTCTTCGTGAAGCCCGCGCGCGCGGGGTCCTCGATCGGCATCACCAAGGTGGAGTCCTTCGACGGTCTCGACGAGGCGATCGCCGAGGCGCAGCGGCACGACCCGAAGATCATCGTCGAGGCGGCGGTGCGCGGGCGCGAGATCGAGTGCGGCGTCCTGGAGTTCGAGGACGGCCCCCGCGCGTCCGTCCCCGCCGAGATCCCGCCGCCGGACGCGCACGCGTACTACGACTTCGAGGCCAAGTACATCGACTCCACGCCCGGCGTGGTCCCGGCCCCGCTGACGCCGGAGCAGACCGCCGAGGTGCAGCGACTGGCCGTGGAGGCGTTCGAGGCGGCGTCCTGCGAGGGCCTGGTCCGCGCCGACTTCTTCCTCACCGAGGACGGCGACTTCGTGATCAACGAGATCAACACCATGCCCGGCTTCACGCCGATCTCGATGTATCCCCAGATGTGGCAGGCGAGCGGCGTGACGTACGCGGAGCTGGTGGACCGCCTGATCCAGGCGGCCCTGCGGCGCCCGACCGGGCTCAGGTGACGCACCCCTGATCCGGCCCCGTCCGGCCGGACCGACGAGACGCCCCTGGTGCCGCGGCTCTAGTCGGCGATCCCCTCCGGGACCGCCGACTTCACCGCCGAGGCCAGGTCCACCAGCACGGACGCGCTGTCCCGCCCCTCCGGGACGGTCACCTCGACGTACGCCGTGCGGTTCGCGCTGGTGAACCGGTAGCCGCCGCCGTCGCGCTCCTCCTGCAGCCAGTCGACGCCGTTCACGCCCCCCGCCACGGCGTTTGGATCGCGGCCCTCGGCGACCTTCGGGTCGGTCATCTTCGGCGGCCGCACCACCCCGCAGCGCAGTATGATCACCGGGCTTCCCCAACCCGCCGTGAGCACGGACTCGGGCTCGGGGTCGTTCCGGCTCAGACCGTCCACCGTGCGCGGCAGTGCCTCGTCCAGGTTCCGGCACAGCTCGGTGACCGCCGGGGACGGACGGGGAACCGCGACGCTCGCACGGTCGTCTGCTGAGGAGCAGCCCGCGACAGCGATCAGCAGCGCGGACGCGGGCAGACCGATGAGCCGGTGACGGGAGATGTTCACCGGCCAAGGGTAGACGGGGACTACAGATGGACGACCGGGCAGGTCAGGGTGCGGGTGATGCCGTCCACTTGCTGGACCTTGGCGACCACCATGCGGCCCAGGTCGTCGACGGTGTCGGCCTGGGCGCGCACGATGACGTCGTACGGACCCGTGACGTCCTCGGCCTGGATCACCCCAGGGATCTTGCCGATCGTCTCGGCGACGGTCGACGCCTTGCCGACCTCCGTCTGGATCAGGATGTACGCCTGTACCACGGAACCTCCAGGGCGGCCACGAGGATCATGTGGGGAAAAGGAACGCCACGGTATCGCGTCGCCGCTCGCCACGGGGAGACCTGCGGCAGCCGGGGCACGCGTGCCGGGGTGCGGGCACGGCGGACGGTGAAGGACACTGCGACCGCGTCGGCGGTCAGGGGGACCGGTCGGCGGTCACTTCGACCGTATCGAGGACACTGGTGATCCGCGACCGGGCACACACAGGGACAGAAGGGGCGTAAGGGCAATGAAGGGCACGGTTGGTGAGCTCGGGGAGTTCGGGCTCATCAGGGAGCTCACCTCCCGTCTCACCACCACCCCGGCGGTGCGGGTCGGCCCCGGCGACGACGCCGCGGTGGTCGCCGCGCCCGACCGCCGGGTCGTGGCCAGCACCGACATCCTGCTGGAGGGGCGGCACTTCCGCCGGGACTGGTCCACGGCGTACGACGTGGGCCGCAAGGCGGCCGCGCAGAACCTCGCGGACATCGCCGCCATGGGCGCCGTACCGACCGCGCTGCTGCTCGGACTGGTCGTGCCGGCCGAACTGCCGGTCACCTGGCCGACCGAGCTGATGGACGGGCTGCGCGACGAGTGCCAGGTGGCGGGCGCGTCGGTGGTCGGCGGCGACGTCGTACGCGGGGACACCATCACGGTGTCGATCACCGCGCTCGGCGATCTGCGCAACCAGGAGCCCGTGACGCGGGCCGGCGCGCAGCCCGGCGACCTCGTCGCGGTGACCGGCTGGCTCGGCTGGTCGGCGGCCGGGTACGCGGTGCTCTCGCGCGGCTTCCGCTCGCCGCGCGCCTTCGTCGAGGCCCATCGGCGCCCCGAGCCGCCGTACCACGCCGGTCCGGCGGCGGCCGGGCTGGGCGCGACCGCGATGTGCGACGTGAGCGACGGGCTGATCGCCGACCTCGGGCACATCGCGGAGGCCAGCAAGGTCCGCATCGACGTCCGTTCCGGCGCGATCGACATCCCCTCGCAGATGCACGACATCGGACAGGCGGTGGGCGTCGACCCGCTCCAGTGGGTGCTGACCGGCGGAGAGGACCACGCGATCGTGGCGACCTTCCCGCCGGACGTGAAGCTGCCCGCCCGGTGGAAGGTGATCGGCGAGGTGCTCAACCCGTCCGCGCTGCCACAGGTGACCGTCGACGGGGCGCCCTGGACCACCAAGGGCGGCTGGGACCACTTCGGAGGGATGGAGTCATGAGCGCGCCACCCAGGGTGCTGACCGTGGCCGGGTCCGACTCCGGCGGCGGCGCCGGGATCCAGGCCGACCTGAAGACGATGCTCGCGCTCGGCGTCCACGGCATGAGCGTGGTCACGGCGGTGACCGCGCAGAACTCCCTCGGGGTGCAGGGCGCCTGGGAGCTGCCCGTCGACGCCGTGCGGGCCCAGTACCGCAGTGTCGTGGACGACATCGGCGTCCAGGCCGTCAAGACCGGCATGCTGGCCTCGGCGGAACTGGTCGAGGCGGTGGCCGAGTTGATCGCCGGGACGGACGCGCCCGCCGTGGTCGACCCGGTGGGGGTCTCCAAGCACGGCGACCCGCTGCTGGCGGCCTCCGCGCTGGACTCGGTACGGACGCGGCTGCTGCCCGCCGCGACCGTGGTGACGCCGAACCTGGACGAGGTCGTGCAACTGACCGGGGTGCGGGTCGAGTCCGAGGACGGGATGCGCCGGGCGGCGGCGGCCCTGCTGGCGTACGGCCCGCGCTGGGTCGTGATCAAGGGCGGGCACCTGCCGGGGGAGGCGGTGGACCTGCTCACCGACGGCTCCGCGGAGCACTGGCTGCGCGCGCCCCGGTACGACAACCGGCACACGCACGGCACGGGCTGCACGCTGGCCTCGGCGATCGCGTCGGGGCTGGCGAAGGGGCTGGCCGTGCCGGAGGCGGTCCGGGCGGCCAAGGAGTACGTCACCGGGGCGATCGCGGCCGGCTTCGCGCTCGGCGGGGGGATCGGGCCGGTGGATCACGGGTGGCGGTTCCGGGGCTGAGCCCGGCGCGGGGCGTTCGGGCTCCGCCGGAGGCGCCTGGGACCCGTGGGACGGGCGGGTGGTGCGGGGGCGGGGGTGCAGCAAAAAGCCGGTCCACCTGAGGTGGACCGGCTCAGTGCGGCGAACCAGCAGTGGCCGCGCGCTCAGCCGAGCGTCAGCGCGAGACCTTGCCGGCCTTGATGCACGAGGTGCAAGCGTTCACGCGCTTCGGCGTCCCGCCGACCACGGTACGCACACGCTGGATGTTCGGGTTCCAGCGGCGGGACGTACGGCGGTGCGAGTGCGAGATGTTGTTGCCGAAGCCCGGCCCCTTGCCGCAGACGTCGCAGTTGGCAGCCACGGGTCACTCCAAAGACTTCAGATGCACTTACGGTTGATCCCGGCATGCCGGGATCGAGATTCCAGGCTCTTGCGAGCGATCTGAGATCTGAGTGGCGCTGCCAGGGGAATGGCCCGATCAGGATCGGGCAACCGGAGCAGCATACAACGGCTGCGTCCGTAGAACGAAATTACCATGGCTGCCGGCAGGGCCGCCCCCGCCCTCTTCCGGCGGGCCCCGGCTCCGGGGCTACGCTGCGTCCCACGTCCAGCAGCCAGAACCCGCGTCTGCGACATGATCGGCCGGGCAGTCCAAGGAGGCGCAGGTGGCGCAGGTGCCGCAGACATTCTTCGATGCTCTCGCGGTGCGCGCCTGGTGCGGCCTCGCCCTGGAGGCGCTCGGCCGCGCGCGCGAGGAGATCGACGCGATCAACGTGTACCCGGTCGCGGACGGGGACACCGGCACCAACCTGTACCTGACCGTCGAGTCGGCGGCGGCCGCGGTGGAGGCGGCCTTCGCCGCCCACGAGGTCGACGCGGCCGGCTCCGGGTGCCCCTCGCTGGCCGAGGCCGCGCGGGCGATGGCCCACGGCGCGCTGATCGGCGCGCGGGGCAACTCGGGGACGATCCTCGCGCAGCTGCTGCGCGGCATGGCGCAGGTGCTCGCCGCCGACGCCGGGAACGCCCGCGCCGACGGGCCGGGCCTGCGGCTCGCGCTGCGGCGCGCGGCGGACGCCGCCCGGCAGGCCGTGGCGCACCCCGTGGAGGGCACGGTCCTGTCGGTCGCCTCGGCCGCCGCCGACGCGGCCGGGGGAGCGGAGGGCGACTGCGGGACGGTCGCGCGGGCCGCCTACGAGGGGGCCCGCGCCGCGCTCGCCGCGACGCCGGGGCAACTGGCCGTCCTGGAGCGCGCCGGGGTGGTGGACGCCGGGGGGCGGGGGCTGGTGGCGGTGCTGGCGGCACTGGTGGAGACGTTCACGCACGAGACGCCGGGGGCGGTGGCCGTCGCGGCCGACGCAGGGCACGCGCGCGTGCGGGGTGCGGACGGCGGC